>CAIZKT010000907.1:0-8908 GCA_903933565.1 uncultured Victivallales bacterium
GGCAGCGCGGGCTCCAAGGCCAGACGCGGGGTTCTGCAAGAGCCGCAACTGATAGAAGATGCGCCCGGAAAATGGCGGTTAGGTTGAGTACAGGCGATGGTACTGAGGGTGCCAACCGAGAAGTGAACCAGGCAGACTCCTGTACGGGGTCCCGGGATGTCGGGGGTTCTTCCCCAGGGAGATCGTCGATGGGCAAGACTACACGGATGAGTGGCCGTTGGGTGGGCGCGGTCGCCCTGCTGGCGTGGGGAGGGACCGGATACGTCGGGACCTGCGCCCCGGTGACGGTGACCGGCGCGTTCCCGGACGGCGCCCGGGTGCTGGCGGAGTGCCAGGACCTGCGCGGTGCTCAGCTGAGGCTCCGCGAGCTGAGGAGCCAGGGGAAACTCACGGTCCCCATCGAGGTCGTGCTGCGCGAAGGCGTCTACCTGATCTCGGAGCCCCTGCGTTTCACCCCGGAAGACTCCGGCACGGAGACGTCGCCCATCACCTACCGCGCCGCAACGCCGGGGACCGTGACCCTCAGCGGCGGCAGGCAGATCGAAGGCTGGCGTCCCGAGGGTAACGGCGTCTGGTGCGCGGAGGTCCCCGAGGTCCGCGCCGGGAAGCTCTATTTCCGCCAACTGTTCGTCGACGGCCGCCGGGCGCTGCGGGCACGCAGCCCAAACCAGGGTTTCTTCCATGCCACCGGCCTAATCACGAAACCCGATTACACCAATGGGAAAGCGGATGGGTTTTACTATGCGGGAACCGACCTGACCGCGGAGATTGCCGCTCGCCCGGACGCCATGCTGGTGATCTATGAGAGCTGGTTGTCGAGCCAGCATCGCATCAAGGAGTTCCGGCCAGAATCCAAAGCGGTCATCACGGAAAGTCCGATGTCATGGTCCAGTACCCGGGCGCGGTACTTTGTGGAAAACGCGCCGGAATGCCTGGATGCTCCGGGCGAATGGTATCTCGACCGCCAGGCCGGCATCGTGCGCTACATCCCCTTGCCGGGGGAGGACCTGCGCACGGCAAAGGTCACCGTGCCTGTGACCCCCTCACTGCTGCAGTTCAAGGGCGACCCGGACCGGGGCGCTTACGTCGAACACCTGCGCTTCCAGGGACTCGCGTTCGCCGATGCGGACTGGAGCCCGCAGGGACGCTCGATCACCGGCGGGCAGGCACGCTGCCCCACCGGCTTCGCGACCCCCGACGTCGTCCTCGAATCCGGCGCTATCGCCGCGATCGGTCTCCGGCACGTGTCCATCGAGGACTGCGAGGTCACCCGGGTCGGGGCGCACGCGGTGGTACTGCTGCAGGGCTGCACCGACAACCTGATCCGGAAGTGCCACCTACATGACCTGGGTGGCGGTGGGGTGTACCTGTTCTGGGAAAACTCCGACAGCCCGCTGAAATGGAAGCCGCGCGGCGCTTTCGACCCCATCGAGCGCAACCTGATTGACAACTGCTTTATCCACGACCTGACCCGCGTGTTCCATGGCTCCGTCGGCGTGCTGACCGGGCCATGCGCCGCCAACAACCGCATCACCCACAACGAGATCAGCCATGGCGACTATACCGGCATCTCGATCGGCTGGGGCTGGAGCGCCGACCAGAAGTACGGCTTCTACCAGGATGGTAACGTGGTGGAGTACAACCACATCCATCATATGATGAACTACCAGCTCGACGACGGGGCCGCGATCTACCTCCTGGGTTGGCAAAAGGGCACGCGGATCTGCTACAACTGGATACACGATGTGCGCTCCTACTCCGGCGGCTATGCCAATGGCCTCTACCCTGACTCGGGCACCTCGGGGGTCCTCTTCGAAGGCAATGTCATCCACGACGTCCTGAATGGCTTCGCGGGCAATGGGGGACATGAGTGCATCGTGCGCGATAACATCTTCGCCTTCAGCCAGCAGGCCGGCGTCAGGACCGGCGGGCATTGGTGGGACGTGCAGATAAGGCTCAATCCCAACCCGATTCTGTTCGAGCGCAACATTGTATATGATGACGGCGACCGTGCCGCGCAGGTGCTGACGGGCAATAGCCCCGAGGCGCAGGTGTCGCGTAATAACCTCTATTGGGCCGGCGCCAGCCGCACCGGCGGGACGCTGTTCTCCGGCGGCAAGGAGCAGCAGTTTGTGAGCTTCGCGGACTGGCAGGCGAAAGGCTACGACGCCGGCTCGGTCATGGCTGATCCCCTGTTCCAGGACGCCACCGCTCGGGATCTGCGTCTGCGCCCTGACTCGCCCGCCCTGAAGCTGGGATTCCAGCAGACGGACCTCTCGAAAGTCGGCCTTTACGGCGACCGCGACTGGACCTCGCGGCCCAGCCGGACGCCGCACGCACCCATCTCGCCCGTGTCGGCTCCGCCGCCGAGAGGCTTCGAGTGGACCTACGAAGACGAGACGCCCGGGGCTCCCCCCAGCCATTCCGGCGAACTGGCGCCGGGCCCCGCCGAGCTGAAACACCAGATCCTGGTGACAGACACCGACGCGGCCTCCGGAAAGCGCAGCCTGATGCTGGTGGAGGGAAAGAACTCTGACAAGTCCTTCTTCCCGTTCCTGCACTACCCGATCGGAGCGAATGCCGGCCCGATTCGGGCCTCTCTTCGGCTCAAGCTGCCCGCAGCCACGCCCTCGGCCATGTACCTCGAGTTCCGCGACTACGCGAATGCGGGGGTCAAGTACTACCAGACTGGACCGCATCTCGAGATCGAGGCGCAGGGCGTACTGACCGCTACGCCGAACGCGGGCGTGAAGCTCCAACTCCCCCGCGATACCTGGGTCGGGCTGGAGCTGGCATTCGAGCTGGGCCAGGGAACGGCGAAGACGTTCGAGCTGACCGTGACGCTTCCCGGACAGCCGCCGCAGGTGTTCCGGCAGGTCCCCTATGTGGATTCCGGGTTCCTCCAGGCCGGCGAGCTCTACATCGTCAGCACCGGCCCCGATGGCGGCGCCTTCCGCCTCGACGACGTCCGCGTCTTGACCTCAGAGGAACTCAAGTAACGCCGCGACGCGCTGCGGCGCAAGCGCAGGGAGGTGTCGCATGGGGACGTGGTGGCAAACCGGCCTGGCGTCTGGCGCACTGGCGCTGCTGGTGTGTGCGGGCTGCATGGGGCTGAAGGGTGGCGCGGCTGAGGGTCGGCCCGGCAGCGTGCAGTGCTACGTTTCGCCCCTGGGAAATGACGCCTGGTCCGGCAGTCTTGCCGCGCCGAACCGGGCCGCAACCGACGGGCCTTTTGCGACCCTGGCCCGAGCCCGCGATGAGCTCCGCGCCCTGCGCGCTCAGGGCTTGCTGCGCTACGGCGCTACGGTGTGGATTCGCGGCGGCACCTATCGTCTCGCTGAGCCGCTGACGCTGACGCCGACCGACTCCGGGACGCCGGAAGGCCCCGTCTCCTACGTGGCATACCCCAATGAGCAGCCCCTCCTCTCCGGCGGGCGCCTGATCACCGGCTGGCAGCCCTGGCAGGGCCAGATCAGCTACGCTTCGTTGCCCGAGGTCAAGGCTGGAAGTTGGACCTTTCGTTCACTTTTCGCCAATGGCGAGCGCCGGGTTCGCGCGCGTTATCCTAACGTTGACCCCACCGATCCCCGCCGCAAGGGCTTCCTCTACGTCCGCCGCGGCCTGGAGCGGCACACCGTCGGCAGCCTCCACAATCTTGGCGATACGCTCGACTATGAGATCACGGTGCCCGCGGCGGGCGACTACGCCGTCTGGCTGCGCTACACGATGGAGGCCTACCAAGGGCTGGCAGACATGAGTGGGCGTACCAGCCTGGCCGTGGATGGCGGCAAACCCACGCCGCTGCTGAACCTGCCGGCAACGGGCAGTTGGACAACGTTCCGCTGGAACCGCGCCGCGACCCTGAGCCTGACCGCCGGCAAGCACCGCCTGCACTGGCGCAACGACCAAGGCGGCGCCTATACGCTGGCTGGCCTGGTTCTGACGAACGACCCGGCCTGGGCCGCCACGGAAAGCACCCCGCCGCCAGCCGCCCAGGGCAAGCATCTGATCGCCATCGGCGCCGCGGATTTCGTCCATGCCAACGCGCCGCAACTTGCGTTCGGATTGGTTGACGCCGAAGCCCTGCCCAAGGGCCAGAAGACCACCTTCCCCTACGCCCCCGGCGACGTCAAGCCCACGTGGGCCAAGGCCCCGGACGCCGAAATCCACATCTGGCCTGCCGCCGAGGCCTGCCGCGCCTACAAGCAGATCACCCGACTGGAGAAGATCGACGAGGCCGCTCACACGGTGACGATCGGCGGTCCGGAGTGCGTCACCCAGCTCGGCATCGGCGACCGCTACTTCGTGGAAAATGTCTTGGAGGAACTCGACAGCCCCGGCGAGTGGTACCTCGACCGCCACGCCGGCAGGCTGTACTACTGGCCGACAGAGCCGTTGAGCAAGGTTGAGGTCAGCGCACCGGTCACCGGGCGGCTGATCCAGTTCGAGGGTGATGAGACCAAGGGGCAGACCCTGAGCCAGGTCCGCTTCGTGGGGCTGACCTTCACCCAGACGGACTACTCACCCGACGATGGTTGCGTGGGCTACAAGGAGGGCAGCAACGGCGTGGTCTACCTGCGGGGAGCCGTGAACTGCGCCGTCGAGAACTGCCGGTTCGTGAGCAACGGCAAGGCGGCGGTGCTGCTTCAGGGCGGACGCGAGAATGTCGTGTCGGGCAACGACATCGCCAACAGCGCCGAGGGCGGCATCATTCTCCTGGACTCCGCCGCCAATACCGTCTCGGACAACCACATCCACGATCTTGGCGCGGTCTACAAGCACGTTGCCGGCATTGTGGTCAGGGGGGCTGGTTCGCAGGACAACGTCATCGCCCACAACCTGATCCACGACATCACGCGCTGGGGCATTGGCCTGATGCAGACCGGCACCGGCAATGTGGTCGAATACAATGACCTGTATAACACCAGCCTGGAGACCTATGACACCGGCGGCATCCACGCCTACCAGGACGACCGTAAGTTCAACTGCAACACCATCATCCGCTACAACCGGGTCCACGACGGCGTCGGCTTCTCCTCGCTCATGGGGTTGCCGATGTTCGACTCGCGCGGCATCTACATCGACGGGTTCTCCAGCGGCTACACGATCACCCACAACCTCTGCTACCGCAACTCCGCCAGTGGCGGCATCTTCATCCAGGGCGGCCACGATATCCGCATGAGCAACAACATCTGCGTGGACAACGGCTGGCCGCAGTATATGCACACCAACTTCATGCAGAACAGCGCGAACAACGAGTTCACCCGCAATATCCTCTGCACCTCGAACCCCCGGATGTTGGCGCTGATGAGGATTTACAAAGGCGGCGAGAAGGTCACGCGCTTCGACAACAACGTGTACTCCCACCCCACCGGCGACATCTGTCATCCGCTCGCCAACGACTTCACAAAATGGCAGGCGCTCGGGTTCGATGCGCACTCGGTCGTCGGCGATCCGATGTTCGTCAATCCGCGGGCGGATGACTACTCGCTCAAACCGGATTCGCCGGCGCTGAAGCTCGGCTTTGAACCGATCGACACGAGCAAGATCGGCCTGCTGCGCCCGCGTTGCCAGTGTCACAGCCCCAGAGCACAGTGGGGGGCCGGCAAGTAGAGAAGGGCAAGGGCCCTGCAGCAGAATGGCTGACCTGTGAATTCCAGTATGAAACGCGCTCGGTGTCAGGACGCACGGGTGCCGTCCGAAGCGACAGGCCTGTTCAATGCTGCCTTGCCCGCGCTCCACGGGCAACCGAACGCAGCGAAGGTTACCGGTGGAGTGGGGAATCGGAAGGGCACATTCATGACACTCGCCATGCCGCGACTCGGTATCGTGTCGGCTCTCATGTTCGCGTCCACCTGCTCGTTCGCCCAGGAACCCGCGCCGCCGCCGGCGGCAGCGAACGGCTGGGTCAGCGTCACGGACTTCGGCGCGTCAGGGTCGAAGTTTGAGACCACGGCGACGACGACGGACGGGGCGAAGGAGATCACCGTGGCCGATGTCGGCGATTTCAAGCCGGGGCAGGGCGTGACCGTGTCGCGCTGCAACATCCGCTACGTCTCACCGCAGATCTCGGGCCCAGACTCGCCCTACGGGACCAAACCTATGAAGGAGGAATTGGAGTTTCGCGGTTACGACGGCAGCACGGGGAGTTGGTTCGTTTACCTCATCGAGATCGACGGCAAGGATCCGCTGACCTTCCGCTGGAGCGACACCCTGGTGCGCAAGGGCCAATGGCAGGGCACGAAGGTTCCCATCACCTGGGACTGGCAGAAGCTCAGCAACGGTCTGGAGGTGAAGTTCAACAAGCGCGATATCGAGCTTGGGCACATGCTCACGTTCGGGGCCCGCGACCAGCTCGAGACGGTCATCGAGAAGATCGACGGCAAGACGCTGACGCTGCGCGACGCCGCCAACCGTGCGGCCATGGACGCCGTGGTCCGGCACGACGACACCGTGGCGCTGCAGTCTGCCATCAACGCGGCGATCAAGGAGAAGCGCAACGTGTTTTTCCCCGCCGGTTGGTATCGACTGTCACGAAGCCTGGACGTGCAGACCGACGCCATCTGCCTGGAGGGTGTGAACGGCGTCGACACGGTCATGGATATCACGAACGGGGTCGGAGCGGTCTTCTACATCCACAAGAGTCTGAACGCGACGGTCCGGAATTTCCGTATGATCGGGCACACCAGCATGGACGAAGCGGCTGGGGCTTTTCGCATGTCGACAGGGAAGAGCAGTTTCTGGGTCAACGCGCTCAAAAGCTGCAGGGCCATCGAGATGGTGTGGAATGCGAACCTGTGGATCGAGAACGTGCATGCCAGCCACATGGCGAGCGAGGCGTTCTACTCCTCCGGCACCAATCGTATCCTGGGAGTGAATGACAATTTTCCCTATCACCAGACGTCGCTCGTCTACCTGCGTTGCTCCGTGACCGACTGCGCGTCCAACGCCTTCAACAACAACGATGTGGGCGAGAATACCTGCGTACTCTATTGCCGCATCGAAAATGCCGCACCCAGCGGCTGGCACGCCGCCGAGATGCCCGCCCGGTTTCTCAAGCTCATTGGCAACTACGTGCGCAATGCCGGCCCGTTCACCATCGGCGACATGAGTCACCGTTCCGACGACCTGCACAACCTCGGCTGCGGCCAGGCCATGGTGGTCGACAACGTGTTCGAGGGCATCGGCAATTGCGGCGGCATCGTCGTCAACCACGGTTCCTCGCAGGTGGTGATTGCCAACAACTTGTTCATCAACTACAACGGCTCGGCGATCAAGGCGTCGAGTTACACGACCCGCAACAGCTTCCCGGCCAATACGGTGACGATCACCGGCAATATCATCGACATGACGTATGCGGGTGAGAAACCGGCGTCGCGCACCGGTATCACGGTCAGCGCCTCGAACACCATCGTGGCCAACAACCAAGTCTATGTGCGCGGCAAGGTCGACCCACGCGTGACCGGCATCGTCGTTGCGGAACCGGCGGTCAACGTCTCCGTTCACGACAACCTCATTCGGAACTGCGGCTCCGGCATCAAGACGGGGCGCGTTTCCTCGAGTGTAACCGAGGTCTTTGACTCGACCAGTTTTCTGGAGGCGGCCCTGCCCCTCGAGTGGAAGACCTCGCATCTCTATCGCGGCTGGAACCTGGCGTGGACGGGCGGCAGTCCGTCGGCCAACCTGTCGGTGATTGACGCCTTTGACCCCGTGACGTGCCGGTTCAAGCTGAAGGAACCGCGTGAGATGAAGGTGGGCGATGCCTTCCAGGTCTTTCCGTCCGGCTCGGCCAACTGGAACATCCACAGCAACACGGTGACCGGGTGTGCCGATCCGGTGAAACTCGATTCGTACGGCAGCGAGACCTCGTTCTTCCGCGACAACGTTGTTTCGCGTGGCGAGGCGCAGGGCGTCAAACAGGCGATTCAGGTGGCCGGCCAATTCAAGCTGCTCGGCAACACCATTTCCGGGTTCGACGAGGCGGGTTCCAGTGCACTGCTGCTCACGCCGGACCCGGTCGGACGCGTGGCGCGCAACCTGATTCAACGCAACACGTTCGAGCGGTGCGCCGCCGTGGTCAAGGAAGCCCGCGAGGGGCTGTGGAAGGAATGCATCACCGACGGCAATCTGTTTGTGAACTGCCAGGCGGCCCCCGCCACGGGCGGCACGGTCATCACGAGCGAGCAGACCGAACCGGTGCTCCTGCCACCACCGCCGAAGCCGACGCTGCCGGCGCCGAAGCTCGCCACGCCCGTGACGGTCGACGGCGCGGTCGACGAGTGGCCGTGGCAGGACAAGGCCCGGGCCGTGGCCCTGGCGCAGTCACCGGCGGGCAACCCCATCCCGGCGCAGGGTTACGCCTGTGCCGCCTGCGACGATACCAGTTTCTACCTTGCCATTCGGATTAGCTTGCCCAAGGACGTCAAGGCTGTGGGTGGCGCGAGTTGGGGCGCGGGCGACGGGGTTGAGGTCTCGTTCCAGCACGCCGAGGGTAAGACCGCGTCGCCGATCTTCCTGGCCTGGGGCGATGCGGCGGGCCGGTTCGAGAGTGGCCCGTACGGCGGCGCGACGCCGCAACAGGTTGACGCATTGCAGAAGGGCGTCACCTACGTCGCCAAGCCGGGCGTCGGTGAGTGGACCTGCGAGTGGAGGGTTCCGTTTGCCGCCGCAGGCCTGGCCCCGGCGGTGGTGAAGGAGTTGCGGTTCAACCTTGGCGTACACCTGGCTGCCGGTGACGTCTGGGGCGCATGGGTCGGAACCGGCGGTGCGCTCTATCAAGTGGGCGCCGCCGGCAGGCTGGTGTTGGAGCGATAGCCTGCCGGGACTCGCGGCACAGCACCGCGTCGTGCCGCAAACCGGGTCCGAAACGCAACGCATCCGGTCCGCTTTTATACGACCTGTGCAATAA
>CAIZKT010000908.1:0-17947 GCA_903933565.1 uncultured Victivallales bacterium
GCAACGCCCTGGGAATAGGACGGTTATGGGTTTGAGCCCTGTAGGGGCGACCTATCTGCCCTACATTTACGCCGACGTCGCATGGTCCGCCCCTTCAGGGCTCAAACCTCGGGAAGGACAGGGACCCAGGGCGTTGCCCTGGGCTGGTATGAAACGCCCCTTTGGGGCTGAATACCTCGGCCCATCCTTATTGCACAGGTTGAGCTTTTTTGTCTGCCGGCTGCTGGCGAAGGTGTGCGGATGGGATACACTTAAACATCGTCTGGCCTGGGCGGCGCACCGTGTGCCTCCCTGTTACCCCTGGACGAGCCGTATTTTTTGCCGTCGCGAGGCGCGCTATGGGTCACGCCAAGGAGTGTTAAGGTTTATGGCGGGAACTCCCAAACTCATCGTGCTCTCTGAGCAACTCAGAGGGAAATCCTTTGAACTCACCGAAGAGACCTGTACGGTTGGACGCACGGAAGCGTGCGGCGTCTGCATCCCAGACGCGACCATCAGCGGGCACCACTGTACGCTCGTGCGCTTGTCCAACGGCAGCTACGGCGTCCGCGACGAGGGCAGCACCAACGGGACCCGCGTCAACGGTGTGAAGATGACGGGGGAGGACGTGCAGCCCCTGGTGCATAGTGACATTCTGCAGGTGGGCGGCGTGGAGATGCTGTTCGACTGTGAGAGTACCCGCACGGACGGCGGCGCGACACAGACCGTGATCATGCTGGCAGACGCCGAGGCCAGTGGCGCACCCACCGCCGGGATGGCGAACCTGGGCGGTAACCACGGGACCCGGCGTGGCGGCCTGCACCGGGAGAACCAAAAGCAGACGATGCTTATCTGGTGCGTCATCGGCGTCCTGGTTTTCCTGGCCTTGGTGGCTCTGGGGATTTTCCTGTTGAAAACGATTGGAGCGTAAGCCTGAGCCGGCACTCCCGTCGGTATGAACCCTGCCAGCCCCAGCGTGGCGGGACCCTTCAGGTGGCCTGCGGAGAGCCGCGGTTGCGGGCAATGAGCGCAATCTGCCGCAGAACGCGGGCCGCCTTCACTGCCGCATACCGACCTACTGGTTGCGGTGTCCCTCTCTAACTCGGACAAATGGAATGGCTGACGATAAAGACAGTCCTGGCCGCCAGCGCGGCAGTTCTCCCGGGCCAGACGGAGCCGCGGGGCGGCAGCCGATGCGCATGCTGTTCTTCTGGTTGGTGGTCCTGTTTGCCTGTCCCACCCTCATCTTGCTGTACCGCGCCAGCCATGATCAGGATATCGTGACCCTGCCGTGGTATGAGTTCGAGGAACTACTGACTAGCGACCGGGTACAGGATGCCACGGTGGTCGAGGATCCCTCTTCGGGGTACATGATCAAAGTCGTGCGTGGTGAGTACTGGCCGGCCAACGTCGAAATCGGCGACAAGACGGCGAAGGTGAAATACAAGGCCAAGGTGGTGCTCACCGAGAGTCTGCTTGATCGGCTCAGGGAACACACGAAGTACAAGGCAGAACAGAACAGCAACCTGGTGGGTAGCATCCTCCTCTCGCTGCTGCCCATTCTGATCCTGGTTGGCCTGATCTATTTCCTCTTCTCCCGCCAGTTGAAGGCGGCGGGACGCGGCGCCCTGCAGTTCGGCAAGAGTCGCGCCCGGATGATGAACCCCAGCCAGGAACGGGTCACCTTCAAGGACGTGAGTGGCATCACCGAGGCGAAGGAGGAGATGCATGAGATCATCGAGTACCTGCGAGATCCCGGCAAGTTCCAGAAACTCGGGGGGCGCATACCGAAGGGCGTCCTGATGGTGGGTCCCCCGGGTAGCGGCAAGACGCTGATGGCTCGGGCCATCGCCGGGGAAGCCGATGTGCCCTTTTTCTCGATCAGCGGCTCGGATTTCGTCGAGATGTTCGTCGGCGTGGGGGCCAGCCGGGTGCGTGACATGTTCGAGGAAGGCAAGCGGCATGCGCCCTGCCTGGTTTTCATCGACGAAATCGATGCGGTTGGCCGCTCGCGTTTCAGTGGCATCGGCGGGGGTCATGACGAGCGCGAACAGACGTTGAATGCGCTGCTGGTGGAGATGGACGGGTTCGAGACCAACAGCGGCATCATCGTCATCGCGGCGACCAACCGGCCCGATGTGCTGGACCCGGCGCTGCTGCGGCCGGGGCGCTTTGACCGACAGATTCGCATTGATCTGCCCGACGTCAACGGCCGCCTGGGCATCCTCATGCTGCACGCCAAGAAGATCAAGCTGGCGGTCGGCGTCGACCTGGGGCTGATTGCCCGGGGCACGCCTGGGTTCAGCGGCGCGGACCTGGCTAACCTGATCAACGAGGCCGCCCTGCTGGCGGCGCGGAATGCGAAGGAGGCGGTTGAACTGGTCGACATGGAGGAAGCCCGCGACAAGGTCGCCTGGGGCAAGGAACGGCGCAGTCGCAAGATCGATGAGAGGGATCGTCAAGTGACGGCTTACCATGAGGCCGGCCATGCCTTGACCGGCATCTTCTGTCGGCACGGGATCCCCCTTCACAAGATCACCATCATCCCCCGCGGCGTGGCCTACCTGGGCGCCACCATGCATCTGCCGGAGCAAGATCGCTACACGCACAGCCGAAGCGAGTTGCTGGACGAGTTGGCCATGCTCATGGGCGGCCGGGTGGCGGAGCGCCTGATCTTCGGCGAAGTGACTAGCGGGGCCGCGGCAGATATCCGACAGGCTACCGACATCGCCCGGAAGATGGTCTGTCAGTGGGGCATGAGCGAAAAGATCGGCCCGCTGTCCTATGCCGGCCGGGAAGAGCACATCTTCCTGGGCCGGGACATCACGCGCAGCGATGACTTCAGCCCAGAGACGGCCCGCGAGATCGACATGGAGATCCGGCGTCTCATTGACGAGAGCGAGCAACGCGTGGTCGAGTCCCTCACTCAGAATCGCGCCAAGCTCGAGTTGCTGGCGAAGACGTTGCTGGAGGCCGAGACCCTGACGGCACAGCAGGTCTACGCGCTCCTGGGGATGGAGTTTACGCCCATGGCCGGGGTGGTCTATGATGCCTCCGGCGATAGGGACGATGGAACGGTGCCGCCGGTGCCGCCGGTGCCGCCCCCCGTGCCGTCGCCGGAGACGGCCGGAACTCCGACGGCCACCGGGAGTTGAGCAGTGGGCCCGCCAGCGCTAGTCCCGTGCCTTGGCGCCCACCGCGAGGGGACCGCGATCCAGGTCCGACTACAGCCCCGGGCGCGCCGTCCAGGGCTGGTCGGAAGGGTTGGCGAACGGCTGAAGATCGCGGTCTCAGGCCCTCCTGTCGACGGCAAAGCCAACGCTGAGTTGTGCCGCTTCCTGGCGGGTATCTTGGGGGTGGCAAAGTCCGCCGTCGTGGTGCTGCGAGGCGAGACCTCCCGGGAGAAGACCGTGCTAGTGCGCGGACTCTCTCCCGAGACGGTTGCAGAACGCCTTCCCGACCCCGTTTCGACCAGCGCCGCGGCCCTGAGCCCATGCTTGGGAAAGCGGGCTCTTGACCCGTCGTCGATACCGCCCGTGGCGTGATCGTTTCCGGCCTATGGCCAGGCCGTCTCGCCAGACTGCACGCGGATGGGCATGCCACCGGCTGCCATGCTGGCGTTCATCGAGACCCCCACCAGTACGGCCTGGATCCCGTCTTCCAGCGGCGCCTTCAATCCCAGCGGGTCGTCCTGGCCCGCCTCCGTGAACAGGAACGCCCTGAGTTTGGGGTCGGAGCCACCGTGGCCGCCCGTCACTTTACGTTCCGGGATGAGCCGCGGCCGCGGCTCGGGTGGGAGGAACCAGAG
This sequence comes from uncultured Victivallales bacterium, assembly GCA_903933565.1. GTDB lineage: Bacteria > Verrucomicrobiota > Lentisphaeria > Oligosphaerales > JAFGRS01 > CAILUI01. Next base: position 3,788 of record CAIZKT010000908.1, read on the forward strand.
GAACTGGCGGCGGTCGTCCAGGTCGCGGCCGTCGTTGGCGAGGCTGGCGTCGGCGAGGCTGGCGTCGGCCTGGCTGCCGGGGTGTCCGACGGCCCAGCTGGTGCCGTAGCGCTGGTAGAGTTCCAGCCGTCCCCGCGTGCCTTCGACCGCGAGGCGCATGCTTTCGTAGCTGGCGTAGGCGATCAGCGAGTAGCTGGCGATGATACCATTCTCGTAGGCGATGGTGGCGGCCATGGTATCCGGGATGTTGATCCTCTCGTCGAACACGCAACCATCCCGGAAATAACCGTCGACCACCTCTGGCCCCTGGTACAGCAGGCGAGTGCGCTCGTTGCGGAAAACATCGGCGTAGAACTCGCACTGGGCCCCGTGCGGACAGGTGCTGCAACGCGGGCCGCGCCGGGCGCCGTTGCGGCCGTAGAAAGCCAGTCGGCCCTGAGCGGTGACCGTGGCGGGACGGCTGGCGGCGAACCAGTTCAGCACGTCAAAGTGGTGCGAGGCCTTGTGGACCATCAACCCCGAGCTGTTATCCATGAAGCGATGCCAGCGCCGGAAGTAGTCGGCCCCATGGTGGCGGTCCAGGGTTTCGGTGAACTGCATGGAGAGCACTCGTCCAACCGCACCCTCCTGCAATAGCCGTTTGAAATCCTCGAGGTCGGGAGTAAACCGCATATTGTGCGTCACGTACCCCGTGGCCGAACTGCGTGCGGCTGCGGCCCGGATCGCAGCCACCTGTTCGCGAGTGGTGCATAGCGGTTTCTCGCTGAAGACATTGATGCCAGCCTCGAGAGCTTTCACGACGTAACCGGCGTGGGTGCTGTCTTTGCTGGTGACGATGACGGCGTGCGGCTGCACCGTGCGCAGCATCGCGTCGACGTCGGTAAACACAGGGATCTGCGTGCCGAGGATGAGGTTGGTAGCCTCGGCGCGCTTGGGGTTGAGGTCGTAGAGTCCGGCGAGCTGAATGGTATCCGGGAACTCCTTGAGCAGAGTCGCTGCGTAGCTGTCGGTCCCGCGCCCGCCGGTGCCGATGATGACGAACCGCTTCATGCTGTACTCCTTAACAACCTATGAGGCTCTGACAGAACCCCGCGTCTGGCCCTGGAGCCCGCGCTGCCAAGCCCGTTCCGGGTGGGTTCGCGGTACCCCAGATACGGCGGAGACCGCCGGCTCCAGAAGATACGGCGGAGACCGCCGGCTCCAGAAGATACGGCGGAGACCGCCGACTCCAGAAGATACGGCGGAGACCGCCGGCTCCAGAGGATACGGCGGAGACCGCCGGCTCCAGGGGATACGGCGGAGACCGCCGGCTCCAGAGGATACGGCGGAGACCGCCGGCTCCAGAAGATACGGCGGAGACCGCCGGCGGAACTGCGAGGCCAGCGGCGGCGTAATGTGGTCAGTTCCGTGGCGGTTACCAGTCGGGGAGCGGCGGCGGGGCCGAAACAGTAGGTTATGCCCAGCCTGCCCACGTGGCGTAGCGGGTCCGCGCCAGACGAAGCTGGAGACAGACATGGAAACCGTGGCCATCGAGCGCTTCAGGGCGCTGATCTTCGATCTTGACGGGACGCTGCTCGACTCCGAGAAGTACCATCTCCGAGCCTTTGCCCGTGCCATGCAGGAGCTGGCCGGCTACGAGCTGACGCCCGCCGACCAGGAGGAATTCATCGGTAACACCAGCGTCTGGCTCTCGGCCCGTCTGGCGGAACGCCACGGGCTGTTGCTCGACCCGCAAGCGGTAGCCGCGCGCAAGTTCGAGCTGCTCTACCGCGACTTCCGGGCCGAACTCTACCCGGGCGCTGGGCCGTTCGTGCGGCTGTGGGCCGGGCGGCTGCCGCTGGCCGTGGCCAGCAACTCACCGCGCCATTTTGTAGAGACCGCTCTGCGGCAGGCGGGCCTGTTTGACTGCTTCTCGGTGATCACCACGGTGGATGACGTGCGGCACCGTAAGCCTGACCCCGAGATGGTGCAGTTGACCGTGCGGCGGCTGGGCCTACAGGCGGCAGAGGCTCTGGTCTTGGAGGACACGGCGCTGGGTGTCGAGGCGGCGTGCCGGGCTGGCTGTCCCGTCGTGCTGCTGGACAACGGTCTGGTCGCCTCGGCTGGCAGGATTCCGCCGGGGACTCCGGTATTGACCTGGCACGAGCTTCTCAGGCTGTAGCCGACACGCCCAGGCCTACCGTCGCCGCTCTCCAGAGGCGGTCAGCGCGCCCTGGGGTGCGCCTTGGCATAGGCCTCCTTGAGGCGGTCCGAGTCCACGTGAGTATAGATCTGGGTGGTTGAAAGGCTGGCGTGTCCGAGCAGTTCCTGGACGCTCCGCAAGTCGGCGCCAGCCGAGAGCATGTGCGTCGCAAACGAATGGCGCAGACGGTGCGGCGTGTAGTCCGCTGGGAGATCGGCCTCACGCAGGTACAGCTTGAACAGCCGCTGCACGGACCGGGGGGTGAGGCGACGGCCTAGGACATTGAGAAACAGCGCGCCGCGGTCGCCGGTCCCGGCGAGGCCCATCTCTGCGCGGCGGTCGAGGTAGCTGCGCAGTGCCCTCAACGCCGGTTTTCCCAGCACGCACAGGCGCTCCTTGTTGCCTTTGCCCCTGACGGTGAAGACGCCGCTGGAGGCATCGAGATCCTCGAGGTTCATCCCGGTGGCTTCACTGAGGCGCAGCCCGGCGCTGTAGAGCACTTCGAGGATGGCGCTGTCGCGGGCGGCGCAGAAGGGGCCGCTGGCCGAGGGCTGGTTGCGGCAGTCAGCATGGCGCTTCCAGTAGGCCGCGGGGGCATCCAGCAGCCGTGCTACCTGGTCACGGTCGAAGACCCCGGGGAGTCGACGCGGCGGTTTGCCCGTCGGCAATCCGGCGAAGGGATTGCCGGTCACGACGCCCTCACGAATCAGAAACCGGTAGAAGGAGCGCAGGCTGCTGCGCTTGCGATTGAGGGAGGTGCGCGCCAGTCCCTGCCGGTTGAGGTTGACGAGGAAGGCCCGCGAGTGCATGGCCTCGACGCCGCCCCACTGGCAGACGTTCTGGCCCTTCCTGAGCCAGGTAAAGGCGATGAACTGCCCGATGTCGATCAGGTAGCTGCTCAAGGTGTGCGGCGACGCCTGGCGTTCGGCGCGCAGGTAGCGGATGAAATCGGTGACGTGCGCATCCCGCCTGGCGAGGCGGTGCGCTGCCAGGGTCGGCGCCGGAACGTCGGCCGCGGCCCGAACGGCGGGAGGCGGTTTACCAGAACCCATAGGCATCATAGCGGATGACGTACATCCCGAGGAGCAGATTGGTGAGGACATGGGCCGCCACCGCCGCCCAGATGTCTTGGGTCCGGATGATCAGCAGCCCGTAGATGACACCGGCCAGCATCCCGGCGACGAACTCGCGGTGCTCAAAGCCGAACAGCAGCACGGACCAGAAGAACGGCTCCGCCTCAAACTGCCCCAATGGCGCCTTGAGAAAATCGCGGCGAATCAGACGGCGGTAGAGAAAGCCGCGCCAGAAGAACTCCTCGGCGACCGCGATGACGAAGGCGGAGCCGCCCAGGCGCACCAGGGTCAGCGGCCAGCCGCAGAGCTCGGGGGAGTAGGGGCTGGGGGCAGACAAGACGGGAATCCTTCCCAAGGGCAGGACCCCAAAGCGCAGGTACAGCTCCTGGAGCAAGGGCATCCCTTCTAACCTGCCCAGAAAGGGCACGATCCACAGAGCCAGAACCACCAGCCCGGCCAAGATGGCGAGCGCGGCGTGACGAGCCTGCGGACGGGGGTAGTAGCGCCAGGGCCGGAACCCGGCGAGCAGCAGCGCGCCGACCAGGCTCAGTACGGCATAGGTCCACGGCTGGCCTGGGACTGCCAGGTCGAAGACCGACTTCAGCACCATCCAGGCCAGAAACGGCAGCGCATGTGCCAGAACCGGTTGGCTGGTGCAGCCGCACGGGCTTGCCCCGTCCGCGCCGGGTTCCAGGTCAGGAAGCGCTGACGTCGGGTTTCCCATGCTTTTCCCTATCGGGTCCTGTCTGGCCAGGCTGCTGATCGGCCTCCGGCGTCGTCGGCGCGACCAGGCCGGTTCGGCGCTGCAACTCGGCGAGAACCGCCTCTCCGCCCTGGTAGATCCAGTCGTCGATGTCGGTAATGCGCTGGCGGTTGCCCTGGCGGAAGTGTACCCGGGCGATACTCTTACGCTGCCAGCGGCTGAGGTCGATATCGGTGATGTCGGCGTAGGGCACCCGCAGTCCCTCGACCGTGACGAAACCTCTGTCGTCGGCGGCCATGGTGCGTCGGCGGGCGCGCAGGAGGCGAAACAGGATCGTTCCGACCAGGGCGAGGCAAGCCGCCATCATGACATACTGAGTGCCTGTGTCCCACGGGGTCTTCAGGCTCACTGCTCCGCTCGGGAGGTAGTCTGTCTGCTTGAAGGCGGCGGACCACCTCTTTTCCGCCGCGAGGGCGCGCCACTGCTCCCTCTGGCCGGCGGCCAGCAGGCGGTTATACTCGGCGGCACGCTGGTTAAAACGCGGGTAACCGACCTTCGCGTCGAGGACGCACCAGACGGCGAAGGCGCCGAATGCCGCCGAGACCAGCCCCATGCGCAAGGCCCATTTGCGGCTTAGCTGTGCGCTGACGGCCATGACGGTCGACCTCCCAAGCGCTCGGATCACCTCCCCGTCGGGAGGCGACCGCGGATCTCACGATGGTCGGTCCACAGCGTCAACCCGACCTCCAAGAGAAACAGCCCGGCGGCTAGCAAAGCCGCCACCGGCCACAGCGGCAGCCGGACAGGGAGCTCGGCGCGCGGAACCGCCGTCCCGGTGGCCGTGGTGGGCGCCTCCGACACCAGCCTGTGAATGAGGTCATACGGATTCAGGCGCTCGGAGGAGGACTCGCGGCGGCTGATGTTCACCTCGACCGGTCGGTCGCCCAGCGCGAACACCCCCGGTTCCGCGGTTGATTGCGCCTGCCCCGAACTGGCCGCCACCCGGCCAAGAAGATCGCGGAATTCGGGGATCGGCTGGCCGCAGTCGACGCGGGTGATGCCGTACCCGGCCGGCACTGCCGTCCGGGCAATTTCCTGGATCATAGGCAGAAACGAGGCGGTCAGCGGCAGATCGCTCCACTGGGGGTCAAAGGGCAGCGCGAACACCAGAACCCGCCCGCGGCCGACGGTTTGCTCGGCCAACACCGGGTCGCCGTCGGTGGTCTTGAGTTGCACGGTCTGACTGCCGGACAGGTTGAGGCGCAGAAACTGACGGATCGGAAAGATAAACAGGTCGGTGCGCTCCGCCTCCGCGAAGGCCTCGGCCAGCACCCCCTCGGGGTTGACCCAGCCCAGGCTCCAGGACTCGCCGCGCCGCCGCCCCTGGCCGACGACCTCGGTGAGGCGGGCGTCGAACAGACCGCTCGCTCGCAAGCCGTGCATCATCTGACCCGGAAACGGCCCGGGGGTGCAGACCGCGGTCCCACCCGCCGTACAGAAATTCTTCAACTGGGCGAAGGCGGCCTCGTCAAAACGATCCGCGGCGCCCAGGACAAAGACCAGCGGGACGTGCGACAAGTCCGTGGCGAAGAACGCCTCCGCGGTCACGGTCTGCACCTGGAAGGCAGCGGCGCTGTCATGCAGGCTCTTGGCCAGGAAGAAAGCCTGGGGGTCAGGGGCGGCGCCGCCGTCGGTTACGGGCACCACGGCGACCACCGGCACGTTGGGCGGGGCGGCGGCCCAGAAGTGCAGTGCATCGTCGGCGGCGTAGTCGTCAGGCGTCAGTTCAGCCACGCCGTGGACGGCGCCATCGTGGCGCAGGGCGACGGCTACGCGGCGCACTTGCAGGGGCGGCAGCGAGACGGGCACCGACTGGCGGTCTGGGCCGGCGCGTACGGTCAAGGTCCGTTGCTGTGCCACCTCGGCAAAGTTGCGCACCTCGACGATGACCCGGCAGCGCCCCGCGGAGGTGGGGGACGCGAGGGCTCCGATCACGCCGACGTTGGCCAGTCCGGGGTCTGCGGGGTTGAGCAAGCGCACCTCGGTGCCGCTGGGCAACTGCTCCCGGCACTCCTGCCAGTCGGCGACTTGCAGGTCGGAGAGCACGAGCAAGCGCCGGGGGCCGGGGCCGGCGAGCAGGCGAGCCGCTTCACGGATGGCGGCGGCGTGGTGACCCGGAACCGGGCGCGGGGCGGCCGCCGCCAGCGCCGTGAGCAGGTCGGCAGGACGGGTCCCCGGCGGCATGGAGCTGAGCACGCGGTCGGCCGACAGGATCAACCCGACCCGCTCGCCCTCGGCCAGTTTCCGCAACTCCCCACGGGCAAGTTCCGTCAGGCGCTCCGGGGCGCCTCTCGCACCCATGCTCGCGGACAGGTCGGCAAGCAGAACGGTGACGGCGCCGGCGGCCTCAGCGCCCCGTCCCGGGGCGGCGGCGCGGCGCAGCGTGGGGCGGGCGAAAGCCAGGACGGCAGCGGCCAGCGCGGCCAGGCGCAAGAGCAGAAGCAGGAGGTCGCGCAGACGTCGGCGCCCCTCGGGCGGCAGTTGAGCCCGGCGGAGAAAACGGGTGCTGGGAAACACCAGCCGACGAGGAATTTCCCGGTTCATCAGATGCAGCACGACCGGCACCGCGAGGAAGGCCAGGCCAAGCAGAAACCAAGGGTATTCAAATCCGCTCATCAGCCCAGAGCCTCCCGGCGGTGCAGATAGGCTGCCAGCAGGTTGCCCACGTTCTCGCTGGTCGGCGCCAGAAGGTAGTCCACCTGTTGCGCCAGGCACGCTTCACGGACCTGCTTGACGAAACCCTCCATGGCGTGTTCGTAGCCGACCCGGACCAGGTCGGGCACGGTGGTGAGTTCCGGCCCCCCCTCGCTGTCCACAAAGCGCACGGTCCGGCTGAAGGGCAGGTCCATCTCGTCCCGGTCCAGAACCTGCAGGGCGATGCAGTCGTGATGGGTAAAGCGCAACCTCCGCACCACACTCGCGAGGTCGTCTTCCAGGTCATGGAAGTCACTGATGAGCACCACCAGCCCTCGCCGCCGGAGGTTCTCGGCGACGTGATGCAGGACGGTGCGGTGGTCGGCAACCCCGCGCGGGGTGAGTTTCTGCAACTCGGTGAACACCCGCTGGGCGCCATCGCGGTGCCGCGCCGGGGGCACCCAGGCCGTGATGGTCTCGGCGTAGGCACAGAAGCCGACGCTGTCGCCCTGGCGCCGGGCCAGGTAGGCGAGGGCGGCGGCCAACATGGCCCCGTAACGCAACTTGGTACAGCGGCTGCGCCCGCCCTGGTAGCCCATCGAAGCGCTGGTATCCAGGATGATGGTGCAGTCCAGGTTCGTCTCCTCCCGGAAGACCTTGGTATAGTAGCGGTCAAGCCGACCGTACACCTTCCAGTCCACATACTTGGGATCGTCTCCAGGCACGTAGTTACGATACTGGAAGAACTCGCTCCCGAAGCCCTGGTAGAGGCTGCGGTGCAGACCCGAGAGAAAGCCCTCGACCACGACACGTGCCAGGAGCGCGTAGCTGTCAATGCGCGCCAGCGTCTCAGGACTCAGCAACTCGGCTACGGTTGGGGAGGGCATGTCAGCCTTGGGTCGTTCCGGCCATGGGTTCGAGGCGACCCCCGGCGGAAGCGCCCCCGGAGATCGCGGTTGAGGCAATATAGCCGGGTTTCGATGCTACGCCTGGAATGGCGCCTTCCGTGAAGGTCGGCACTCTCTTGCATTCCCGGGCGGGTCGGGGTAGAGTCAGCCCCCGTTGTCTGGGCTCCCGCGCTCTGCCGCAGGAGGCGCTGTGCCGGGGCTGTGCTGGGCAGCGTGCGCCCCACCAGTAGGACGTTCATCAACAAGGGACAGTCATGATCAAGATTGGCATCATTGGCGGCTCTGGGCTGGACAATCCTGACATCCTGAAAACCCCGAGCGAAGTCATCCTCACCACTCCCTACGGCGCCCCCTCATCGGCCCTGACCTGCGGGGTCATCGGGGGGGTGGAGGTGGCCATCCTGGCCCGCCATGGCAGAGGTCATACGATCATGCCCAGCCGGGTCAACTTCCGGGCCAATCTCTGGGCCCTGAGGGAACATGGCTGCACCCACGTTCTGGCGGCCACCGCCGTGGGCTCGCTGCGCCAGGAGATTGCGCTCGGGCACCTCGTCTTTCCCAGCCAGTTCATCGACCACACCCGTCGTCGTGAAACCACCTTCTTCGACGGCGACACGGTCGTGCATACGCCGATGTCAGAGCCCTTCTGCCCGGAGCTCCGCGCGCTTCTGGCCGCCCAGGCTGCCGAACTGGGTTTCGAGCATCACACCGGGAAGACGGTGGTCACCATCGAGGGGCCGCGTTTCTCGACCCGCGCCGAAAGCCATATGTTTCGGGGCTGGGGCGCCGATGTGATCAACATGAGCACGGTGCCGGAGGTGACCCTGGCCCGGGAGTTGAAGCTGCATTACGCCGCCACAGCGATGTCGACCGACTACGATTGCTGGCACGAAGACGAAGCGCAGGTGACCTTCGAAATGGTCATGGCGTCCATGAAGAAGAACGCCGACAAGGTCATCCGGCTCTTCGTTGCGGTGATCCCCAGGATCACGGCCTATGGCGATGTCTGTACGTGCTAGCCAACAGGAGGACAGCATGTCCATCAAGTCACGCATCAGGACGATCCCCGACTACCCCAAGAAGGGCATCATGTTCCGAGACATCACCACGCTCCTCAAGGACGCGGAGGGGTTCCGGCTGATGCTCGAGGGGTTCACCCAGCGCTACCGCTCCGCCGCGGTTTCGTTTGACGTGGTTGCGGGGATCGAGGCGCGGGGTTTCATCGTGGGTGGGGCCATTGCCGGCGCCTTGGGCAAGGGCTTTGTGCCGATCCGCAAGGCCGGCAAACTGCCGGGCGAGACGATCACGCAGGAGTACGCGCTGGAGTATGGCACCGACCGCATCCAGGTTCACAAGGATGCCTTTGCGGCCGGCGCGCGGGTGCTGCTGGTCGATGACCTGCTGGCCACCGGCGGTACCGCCCTGGCGGCAGCGGCGCTGATCGAGAAGCTCGGCGGCATCGTGGCCGAGATCGCCTTCATCGTCAATCTGCCGGAGGTGGGCGGCGAGAAGCGGCTCCACGCGCAGGGCTACAAGATCTTCTTCCTCTCCGAGTTCGAGGGCGAGTAGAGGCCGGGCATAGAGATGCGACACACCCCGCCCAGGCGTCCCGCAACGGTCCCTGAGCTCAGGCCGCCGCGGCGCGCGGCCGAGCGCTCGCGTTTCCTGCCTGTATCCCGGGCAGATATGGCGGCGCGTGGCTGGGAGCAGCTCGATGTGCTGTTGGTCAGCGGCGACGCCTATGCTGACCATCCCGCCTTCGGGGTGCCGTTGCTGGGCCGGGTGCTGGAGGCGGAGGGCTACCGCGTCGGCATCGTGGCGCAACCGCGCTGGGACTCGCCGGAGGACCTCCAGTGCATGGGTCGGCCGCGCCTCTTCTGCGGCATCTCGGCGGGCTGTCTGGACTCGCTGCTGGCCCACTACACCGCCTTCCGCAAGAAGCGCTCTGACGATGCCTACACGCCGGGCGGCCTGGCGGGTCGGCGGCCAAACCGCGCCTGCATCGTCTACAGCAACCTGGTGCGGCAGGCCTTCCCCGGCCTCCCGGTCATCCTGGGTGGCATCGAGGCGTCGCTGCGGCGCGCGGCGCACTACGACTTCTGGAGCGACAGCGTCCGGCGCAGTCTGCTTCTCGATGCCAAGGCCGATCTGATTCTGTACGGCATGGCGGAATCCACCCTCATCGAGGTGGCTCGGCGTCTGCGGGACGGCATCGGTCTCGAGGGCCTTCCCGGGGCGGCCTATATCGGGGCGCGGCCCGCGGAGGCGGAGGTTCTGCCGTCATACGAGGACATCCTGGCCCGGCCGGCGGCGCTGCTGGAGGCCACGGTGGCCATCGAGCGGCAGGTGCATCAGGGGACGACCGTTCTGGCGCAGGCGCATGGCGACCGTTTTATCATCCTGACCCCGCCGCCGGCGCCCGGGACCGCCGACTTCGAGCGGATCGCTGACCTGCCGTTCACCCGCGACGCACACCCCGACTGCGGCGAACGCATTCCCGGGCTCGACATGGTGCGTTGGAGCGTGACCGCGGTGCGCGGTTGCGGCGGCGGGTGCTCGTTTTGTGCGCTGGCGCTGCACCAGGGGCGGCGCATCCGCTCGCGTTCACAGGCATCGGTGTTGCGCGAGATTCGGGCCATGACGCAGCACCCGGAGTGGTCGGGGGCGGTTACGGACGTTGGCGGGCCGACGGCAAACTTCTGGGGGGCTGCCTGCGGCGCTGAGCCGTCGCGCTGCCTGCGGCCCAGTTGCCTCTCGCCTGGGATCTGTCCACACCTGCAGCCGCGGCAACGCGAGTACCTGGGGTTGCTGCGTGCGGCTCGTGCGGTTCCTGGCGTCAAGCATGTGCGCGTCGCCAGCGGCGTACGCCATGACCTGGCCCTGGAGGATGCGGAGTTCGCCCGCGGCCTGACCGCGGAGTTTGTGGGCGGACAGTTGAAGCTGGCTCCAGAGCACTGCGTCGACCACGTGCTGAAGCTGATGCGCAAGAGCGACTTCAGCCTCTTCGAGCGCTTTCTGGAGGTCTTTGGTAGGGTGAGCGCGGGCCAGGACCGGGAGCAATATGTGGTGCCGTACGTCATGAGTGCTTTTCCCGGGTGTTCCATGGATGACATGACGCAGCTGGCGGCGTGGTTTCGGGCCCAGGGCTGGCAACCGCAGCAGGTCCAGTGTTTTGTGCCGACGCCGGGAACGGTGGCGACGGCCATGTTTTACGCCGGTTGCGACGCTGCGGGCCATCCCATTCACGTGGCCCGAACGGACCGCGAGCGCGAGGATCAGCACCGCGTCCTGTTTCCTGATCGGCATCTGCCGCCGGGCCAGGCCGGCGCGCCGCGGCGGCCCACGGGAGCCGGGCGCCCGCCGCGGCCGGGAACGAGCGCAAGGAGACCTTCTCGATGACTACCGAGCCGACCTCCGCCAGGCAACTGGACGATTCCTTTGGGGCGGCGCTGCAGGGCCCGCCGGTGCGGCGGCTGCCGGAAGCGACCCGGCGGTTGGCCGCGCGTGTCCTGCTGGGCGAGTACGGCCGCCGCATGGGCCGGGCGACGTTTAGCCTCAGCGCGGCGGAAGCGAGCGCGTCAGCCGAGTTGCGCGCTGCCCATGCGGTCATGCGCATCGCCGCAGAGGCGCCGTTGTTCGTCAGCGCCGAGGAACGGCTGGCGGGCGCGGCGCCGCTGCTCGAGTCCGCCTATCACCAGATACCGGTGGCCGGGGTCGCCGGGACCAGCCACATCACGCTCGGTTTTGAGCGAGTGCTGCGCGACGGGCTCTGCTCCTGGCGCCCCCGCATCGCGGCCCGCCGAGCCGTCGGCGATCTGGGCGCGGAGCAGGCGGCGTTCCTCGAAGCGCTGGAGCGCTGTCTTGACGCCATGGCGGTCTGGCATCGTCGCCTGCTCGACGAGCTGGCGGCGCAGGCCGCGGTAGCGACGGCCGCGGAGCGGGCTCGCCTGGAGGAGGTTCGTGCCGCCCTAGAGCCGGTCCCGGAGAAGCCGCCGCGCACCTTCCGCGAAGCGTTGCAGGCGCTCTGGTTCCTGTGGGAATTCCAGCGTCTGTGCGGCAACTGGTCCGGCCTGGGCCGGATGGACAAGATGCTGGGACCCTACCTGCACCACGACCTGGCCGAATCCGTCATTACGCTAGATGAGGCGCGCGACTTACTGGCGCACTTCTGGATCAAGGGCTGCGAGTGGATTGGCTGCCGCCAGGATCACGGCCCCTCGGGCGGCGATGCCCAGTTCTACCAGAATGTCGTGTTGGGGGGCGTGGACGAAGCCGGCCGCCAGGTCTGCAATGAGGTCACGTTCCTGATTCTCGACATCGCCGAAGAACTGCATATCAGCGACTTCCCCATTGCGGTGCGCGTCAACCGCCAGACCCCGGAACGGCTCTGGCGTCGCATCGCCGAAGTGCAGCGCCTCGGCGGTGGCATCGTCTCCATCTACAACGACGAGTTGATCATTCAGTCGCTGGTCGAGTTCGGCTACCCGCTGGAGCACGCCCGGGACTTCGCCAACGACGGCTGCTGGGAGGTCACCATCCCCGGCAAGACGGCATTCGCCTACCTACCCTTTGACCTGTTGCTGGTCTTTCAGAACACGTTGGGGCTCGGGCCGGCCGACACGGTGACCCCTGACTGTGCCACGTTTGAGGCCTTCTACGCCCTTTTCCTGGGCAAGCTGCGCCAGACGCTGGAGGCCCTCGGCGTGCGCGGCGAGGCGGTGTACTCGCAGGGGCCGCCGTCGCCGCTGCTGTCGCTGTTGGTGGAGGACTGCATCGAGTCGGCCCGGCCTTATCATGGGCGCGGGGCGCATTACACGGTGTGCAGCCCGCACGCCGGCGGCATGCCGGACACCGCCAATAGCCTGTACGCGCTGCAACACCTGGTCTTTGCCGAGCGCCGGTTCAGCCTCGGCGAACTGGCCGACATCCTGCGGCGGGACTGGGAGGGGCACGAGGAGTTGCGGCAAGGGTTGCGCCGCGACTTGGTTCTCTATGGCAACGACGACGAGGCGGCCGACGCGATGCTGACTCGGGTGTTTACCGATTTCGTCTCCATCTGTCGCGAACGGCCACGCCGTAAGGGGGTGTTCATGCCGCCCGGAATCAGCACTTTTGGGCGCGAATTGGCATTCCGACCGCAGCGTACGGCACAACCCTTTGGCGCCAAGGCGCACGAGACCCTGGCCAGCAACCTGGCGCCGACCCCGGGCACCGACCGGCGTGGACCGACAGCCGTCATTCGCTCGTTCTGCAAGCAGGACTTCTCGCTGCTCACCTGCGGCACGCCGCTGGACCTGAAGTTCCACCCGGGATGCCTGGGGGACGAGCGCGGCGTGCAGGCGCTGGAGACTCTGCTCAAGACGTTTGTGGCGCAGGGCGGGTTCTACCTGCAGGTGGACGTGGCCGACGCAGGAGTGTTGCGTGAGGCGCAGGCGCACCCCGAACGCTATCCGAACTTATCGGTGCGCATCTCGGGCTGGTCGGCCCGCTTTGTCACTCTGGGTCGCGAGTGGCAGGACATGGTCATCCAGCGTACAGAGCAAAGGCTTTGAGTGGAACCCGCCCCACGCAGGTGCCGCGGCGCAAGCTACGGTCGGGGCACGGGCGACAACGGTGGTCTGAATGATCTCCGGCCTGGTGCGTACCGACAAACCCGGAAAGGAAATGAGGACGATGACCCCGAGAAAAGGACGGATCAAGCAAGCGGTCAGCCGCTGGTGTTACGGGAAGATCCCGCCCGCAGAATTCTGCAAGGCCTGTGCGGAGATGGGGTTGCTGGGCATTGACCTGGTCGGCCCCGCGGAGTTCGCGCAGCTCAAGGAATTCGGCCTGATTTGCACCTGCACCCCCAGCCACAGCCTCACCAAGGGGCTGAACCACACGGAAAACCACGAGCTCTGCCTGCGCCAGATCCGCGAGTCGATCGAGGCGACCTCGGCCGCCGGCTTCCCCAACGTCGTCTGTTTCTCCGGGAACCGCGAAGGTATCTCCGAGGAGGAGGGTGCGGCGAACTGTGTCGCGGCCCTCAAGCAGGTCGCGGGCTTGGCGGAGGCGAAGCAGGTGACGCTGGTCGTCGAGTTGCTGAATTCGAAGGTCAACCACAAGGACTACCAGGCTGACCGCACGCCGTGGACCGTCGACATCTGCAAACGCGTCGGTAGCCCCAGGGTCAAGGTCCTCTATGACATCTACCACATGCAGATCATGGAAGGGGACCTGATCCGGACCATCAAGGAAAACATCGCCTACATCGGCCACTTCCACACGGGCGGCAACCCGGGGCGCAATGAGATTGACGGCACGCAGGAGATCAACTACCTGCCGCTGATGAAAGCCATCGCCGAGAGCGGCTACCAGGGCTACGTCGGGCACGAGTTCGTGCCGACGCGAGACCCCTTGACCAGCCTGCGCGAGGCGGTCGATCTCTGCGACGTGTGAAGGGTGTTGCTGGCGCGGACGGCAAGCGCCGCAGAGGGCCAGCGGCGTTCGGGAAGGCGAGTCGCGGCGGATCAGCCGAGCCCCCGGCGTGGCGGCCGGACAGACCGGAATGAGACTTGCCGCCGCGGCGCCCTCCAACGCCCTTCGTCCGCCGCGGCGGAC
>CAIZKT010000909.1:0-6992 GCA_903933565.1 uncultured Victivallales bacterium
GATGCCAAGGACCCGCAGGGGCCTGGTTCGCGGTATCTTGAGCCAGACGCGGAGGCAGGCGATACGGCGGAAGCCCCGGCAAAGCCGGTGCGGACCGCCGGCTCCAGGGAATACGGCGGAGACCGCCGACTCCAGGTGGGATGCTGGTGAGCCGAGGGTTCTGCAAGAGCCTTGGTTACTTGGCCACCGGCGCCGGTGCCATCTTTACGGCCGGAGCCGGCGCCGGTTTGTCCAGCGAGCAGCATCCCGTCAGGGCCGTCAGTGCGGCGGCAAACAACGCCGCGCCCCAGGTCTTAATCCATGTTTGTCGGGTCATCCCAGTCTCCATTTCCTCAGCTCAGCTGGAAGTCGCGCAGCATCCCGCGGCGCTCGCGCCAATCGGGGCTGACTTTGACCCACAAGCGGAGCGCCACCGGTCGGTCGCAGAGGATCTTGAGTCGGGCCTGGGCGTCGGCGCGGATCGCGGCGATGACGGCGCCTCCATGTCCCACCACAATGCCCTTTTGGGACTCGCGTTCGACGTGGAGGGTCGCCTGAATGCGGAGTGGGTTCGCGGCATCGGCCCATTCATCGATGGCTACGGCGAGGGCGTGGGGCACTTCCTGGCGCAGGTGGAGGAGGCAGGCTTCCCGGATCAGTTCGGCGCCGATGTCGCGCTCGAAGCTGTCGGTCACCTGCTCCGGGTCGTAGAGGAAGGGGCCCTCCGGCAACGCCTGAGCGACGCTCTCCAGGAGTGGCAGGAGCGAGGCGCGGTCGAGAGCTGAGACCCGTTGGACCGTGGCCGCGGGGATGAACTCGCGGTAGAAAGACTCGGTGCGGCGCATCTGCTCTTCGCTGGCGGCATCGCACTTATTGATGGCCAGGATGACGGTCGCCGTGGTTGCAGCGGCCGCCCGGTTGGCGACCAGCCCATCCTCCTCACCGGGCGCCCGCGTGGGATCGGCAATGCAGAGGACCACGTCCGCCTCGTCCAACACCCGCAGAACGGAGCGTTCCATGCACTGGCCGAGTTCGTCAGCGGGCCGATGCACCCCGGGCGCATCGAGAAAGAGCATCTGCACGTGCGCCTCGGAGTGGATGCCCAGGAAGCGTCGGCGCGTCGTCTGTGGCAGGGAGGAAACGGCAGCCAAGTGCTGGCCGATGACCGCATTGAGAAGGGTTGACTTACCGACGTTCGGCCGTCCCAGGAGGGCTACGTACCCGACCCGCCCGCGCGGCCAATCACGGTCACTGCTGTCAGGCATGGCACTCACTTTACGCCAAAGAGGGCAGAGAGATCGAACTGGGAGTAGGTATTCAGCGCAAACAAGGTCTTGGTGCGCTCCACTCCCGGCGCCTGGATGATATGACTGGTGATCAGGTGGGACAACTCGTGGTTGTCGGCAACGCGCACGACCGCCACCATGTCATACTCGCCCGCTACCAGGTGCAGTTCGGTGATGCCCCGAAATTGCAGCAGGTGATCTGACGTCTCGCGGAATTGCTTGTCCTTGACGCTGATGAGCACGAAGGCTGTGACCATGGTGTACTCCCTGGCTGGCGGCTTGAACCGCGCCGCGTCCGGCCCGCGGCGTTTTTTCCATGCCGATGCCTGGAACCTCGGGTTCGCTGGCGGGGTCATTACGGAGTGAAGGTTGGAATAAGAATTTAACCCCGGCGGGTTTTCTCCTCCCTCCTCCCTCTCTCCTTCCCGGCCCGCCGGGGCTTTCTTTTTTGGGGCTCTCAGCGCGTTTCTGCGGGGGTCTCTGCGCCTCAGGAACCGACCTCCACTTCAGCGGGACAGACCACGGCTGGGTCAAGGCTCTCGTGG
The DNA here is from genome assembly GCA_903933565.1 of uncultured Victivallales bacterium. Classification (GTDB taxonomy): domain Bacteria; phylum Verrucomicrobiota; class Lentisphaeria; order Oligosphaerales; family JAFGRS01; genus CAILUI01. Next base: position 1,811 of record CAIZKT010000909.1, read on the forward strand.
CGTTGCGGAAAGGCGACGCGCGTGACCCGCCAGCCCCGGTGCCGCAGGGTACCCGTGTAGGGCGGCGCCGCGGCGGCGTTTCCCGTCAGGCGCACCTGCCTGGGGTCGAATCCCGCGGGCAGGGTAACCTGACAGCCCTCCGACTCGGGGCGCAGGGGTTCCATGCCGAAAACCTGCTGGAGCACCCGGCGACAGTCGTCGTGAATCTGTCGTGCCGCCGCTCCGACCTGGGCATCGCTGAAACCCTCGAGCGGCTCCTGCAGGAAGTCCACCAGTCGGCCCTCGCGTTGCAGTAGCACCAGGGTAAACACCGCGTCGGCCGGGAGGCCGGGCGGGGGGGTGGGTGGCGCGGGTTCCGGGGTCGCCGGAGCCGCGACCCCGGGCGCAGGGGCCGTCGGCGACCGACGACAAGCCTGCTCCCACGCCGCCGCCCGAGCGGGCGAGCGGAGGATGTCCCAAAACGCCTTCAGGGCCGTTACCAAGCGACTCATGGAGCGACGCTCTCCCGGTAAGCAGGGGACTCAGTCATCGCGGCGGAAGACGCCGGCCCGGATCAGGTAGTACAGCAGGGTCAACAGCGCGCTGACCGCGGCCGCGACATAGGTCATAAAGGCGGCATTCAGGACTTTGGCAGCATCATCGGCCTCGGCCAGGGTCACGACCCCCGCCTGTACCATGCTGACCTTGGCCCGGGCGCTGGCATCCCACTCGACCGGCAGCGTCACCAGGGCAAAGAGCACGACCAGCGAGAACAGCAAAGCGCCCATGAGGATGAACTGGGGGCGTTGCAGGAGGAAGCCGATCATGATGACGACATACGAGAGTGTGCTGCCGATGTTGGTAGCGGGAACGAGGGCTGAGCGCAGGCCGAGCAAGGCATAGCCCTTGGCGTGCTGCAGCGCGTGACCGGCCTCATGGCAGGCGACGCCGATGGCGGCCAGGGAGGTGCTGCTGTAGACATCGGGGCTCAGGCGCAGCGTCCGGCTGGTGGGATCGTAGTGATCGCTGAGGAAGCCATGCGTCATCTCGATGCTGACCTCGCGCACGCCCGCCCGGCTGAGCATAATCTGCGCGGCCTCAGCCCCGCTCAGGCCGCGAGCCGACGGAATCTTCGAGTAGTGCGCAAAGCGGCTACGCACAAACAAGGACGCGAACAGGGCCAGGGCGAGTCCCGGCAAGGCAAATAGGAAATACAGCGATCGAATCCCATCATCATGACTCGCCCTCCTTTCCAGACCAGACCAGCCACCCCACTCGGAAAGTCACGCCTGGCACCTCACGCCGCAGCAGGAACGGCAGGCACCCCGCAGTGCCAAGCAATGGGAATGTAGCACATGAGCCCGCCGCGTCCATCGGTAGACGGAGGCCGGGTGCAAGACCGAGGGGGTCCCCTCACCGCGTCCGGTAGCGTGCTCAGAGCCTCGGCAGGAGCCAGAGGAAGAGGGCGCCAAACAGCGACAGGGTGACGATGGCCAGGAGATTGTTGACCACCAGGACCCAGGCCATGGCCGACTCGCTGCGTTCATGCACCTGACACATCACCATCAGGTTGGTGGCGGCCGGAACGGCAGACTCGATCAGCAACACCAGAGCGAACATCGGGTCCGCGGGCAGCAGGCCAAACCGACTCAGGGCCAGGACGTAGAGGCAACCGAAAAGCGGCATGATAAACAGCCGTCCGCAGGCCACGCCGACGTAGCTGCGCAGGGGCAGTTCCGCGGTTTTCGCGGGGGTATCGGCCAGGTTGGCGCCGAGCACGATCAGGGCGCAGGGAATCACGCCGTCGCCGACGACTCCCGCGGCGTCGATGAAGACGCGTAAGGGAGCGCCGTTGGCGACGAAGAGGGCGTGCAGCGGCGGCAGCAAGCCGAGTGCCAGGCCGATCAGGGCGCTGATGATTGGCGGCGAGAGAAAGTGCTCGCGCCGCAGGGAGCTCAGCGGCTGATGCGCCAGGTAGGGATAGCCGATGCCCCACAAGCACGGCGACATGCACAGCAAGTAGACCGAGATGTAGGCCACGCCGCGGTCCCCGGCCCCCGCGTCTGTCGCCAGAATGGGGGCGGTCGCGGCCAGGGCGGTCACCAGTGGGTAGGGAATGTAGCCAGAGTTGCCGAAGGCCGTGGCTGCCGTGACCAGTCGCCGTACCGCTGGCGGCGGTCGGATGATCCAGACCATCAGAGACCCCACCGCGAAGCCCACGCCGACATACAGCAACGCCGACGCCGGCAGCAGCGCCCAGCGGGCCAGGTTGGCGCCGCTGGCACTCGCACTGAGCTTGCTGATCAGCAGGCAGGGCAGCATCAGGTGCAGGATCAGGCGGCTCAGCGCGCGGCAGAAAGCCCGGTCCAAGACCCCCCGCCGCGCCAGCCAGGTCCCGGCGAGACAGACCAGGACGATGCGGAGCACGGCGGTGAAACTGACGGAGAGTACAGTGAACATGAGGGTCTCGGCGCCATCCCTGCTGGAGGCTTACACGGTTACGGCCTCGACCGTGCCGGTCGCTGCCGCCCAGCGCGCCAGCAGCGGATCGATGTCGGTCCGCAGGAAGGCCTCGACCTGTTGTGGACAGCGGCCGATGAAGCGGGCCGGATCCAGCAGCTGATCGAGTTGCCCGTGGACGGCGGCAAAGGCGGGGTCCTGCCGGATCAGCTCGAGCAGACCATTCTCGGCGCCGTCCTCTTTGACGCGGCGGCTGGCTTCCATGGAGTGTCGGCGGATGGCCTCATGGACATCCTGGCGGTCGCCGCCGGCCTTAACGCAGGCCATGATGATCGCTTCCGTGGCCATGAAAGGCAGCTCCTCGCGGAGGTGGCGGTCGATGATCTTCGGCCAGACCACGAGTCCGCCGGCGATATCGGCAACGGTCGACAGGATGATGTCCACCGCGAGGAAGGCTTCGGGGAGCACGAGCCGGCGGTTGGCGGAATCGTCCAGGGTGCGCTCAAACCACTGGTTGGCCTGCGTCTGGGCCGTATTGGCTGGCAGGCTGATGACATAGCGGGCCAGCGAGCAGACCCGCTCGCTGCGCATGGGATTGCGTTTATAGGCCATGGCACTGGAGCCGACCTGCTTGCTGCCGAAGGGCTCTTCGATCTCCTTGAGGTGGGCGAGCAGGCGCAGGTCGGTACACATCTTGGCGGCGGACTGGGCGATGCCGGAGAGGAGGCTGAGCACCTGGAAGTCCACCTTGCGGCTGTAGGTCTGGCCACACACCGGCACCGGCTGTCGGAAGTTACAGAGTTCGGTGACCCGCGCCTCGAGGGCGGTCACCTTGGCATGGTCGCCAGCGAACAGCTCCAGGAAGCTGGCCTGTGAGCCAGTCGTGCCTTTCACCCCACGGAAAGGCATGTCCTCGATCTGGCGCTGCAGGTCGCGCGCGTCCATAAGGAAGTCATTGAGCCAGAGGCAGGCACGCTTGCCGACCGTGGTCAACTGGGCGGCTTGGAAGTGGGTGAATCCGAGGGTCGGCAACTCGCGGTACTGTTCGGCAAAGCGGCGCAGGCGCCGCATGGCCTCGATGAGTTTAGTCCGCAGGAGGCAGAGGCCATCGCGCATCTGGATCAGGTCGGCGTTGTCTCCCACATAGCAGCTCGTGGCGCCGAGGTGAATGATGGGCCGTGCGGTTGGGCACTGTTCCCCGAAGGCGTGAATGTGGGCCATCACATCGTGGCGCAGTTCCCGCTCCTTGGCCTCGGCGACCTCGAAGTTGATGTCGTCGAGATGGGCCGCCATCTCCGCGAGCTGCTGCTCCGAGATGTTTAGGCCGAGTTCTTTCTGGGCCCGGGCGAGGTTTAACCACAGTCGCCGCCAGGTCGAGAACTTGCGCTGCGGCGACCAGTTCTCGTTCATCTCTCGGCTGGCGTAGCGGGACGCCAAGGGGTTCTCGTACTGCAGTCGGTCCGTCATAGTCCTGTCCTGTTGCGTCGATGTGTACTTCTGGCGCTGCCGTCCGCCGGCCCGACTGAGGGCAAAAGGGCTGGCGCTCTCGACCTGTACCTCGTGGTGCGGTGGGCTAATATGATGCCAGGCGCAGGATTCTGAAACTGCGGACGGAAACTTGCTCTGCCTTTGACGCCATCCCGCCGCCCCGCTATGGTGAGCCCGCTTAGGTTGGGGTCGCGACCGCGGACCGCCGCGTGTGTCCGGCCCCGTTACGGAGGACGCCAATGACGGCGTTTCGCAGTGCGTCTCTCGGAGTGCTTGTCGGCGTGGTGCTGGCGTTTTACACGGAGGGCTCCTGCATGGCTCAGACAATGCGCGTGCTCCCGGCGGGACAGGTTCCCGCCGACCAACGGCTGAAGGATCTCAAGGATCTCAACGGCTACTTCCCCTTCGCGCCGCCGACCACGCGAGAGGCCTGGGAACCGCGCGCCGAGCAGGTCCGGCTGCAGATTCGCGTGGCGACCGGGCTGTGGCCAGAGCCGGAGCGGACGCCGCTGAACGCGGTCATCCACGGTCGCCTGGAGCAGCCGGGATACACGCTCGAGAAGGTCTACTTTGAGAGCATGCCCGGGTTCTTCGTCACCGGGAATCTGTACCGGCCCGTGAAGGCGAGCGGCCGGGTTCCCGGGGTGCTCTGTCCGCATGGCCATTGGCCCAATGGCCGCTTTACGGATTGCGGCGTGGACAACGTCCGCAAGCAGATCGTGCAGGGGGCGGAGCGTTTTGAACTGGGGGGGCGCAGTCCGCTGCAGTCACGCTGCATGCAGTTGGCGCGCATGGGGTGTGTCGTTTTCCACTATGATATGGTGGGCTATGCCGACAGCACCCAGCTCTCGTTTGCTCTGGCCCACGGCTTTGCCACGCAGCGGCCCGAGATGAATGCGGCGGAGAACTGGGGTCTGTTCAGTCCGCAGGCGGAGTCGCATCTGCAGAGCATCATGGGGTTGCAGACCTGGAGTTCGATCCGCGCTCTCGACTTCCTGGTCGGGCTGCCCGAGGTCGACGCCTCGCGGCTGGGGGTGACCGGCGCCAGCGGTGGCGGGACGCAGACGTTCCTCCTGGCGGCCATCGACCCACGGGTCACGGTCTCGGTGCCGGCGGTGATGGTTTCCACGGCCATTCAGGGCGGCTGTACCTGTGAGAACGCCAGCCTCTTGCGCGTGGACACGGGCAACATCGAGTTTGCCGCCCTTTTTGCCCCTAAGCCGCAGTGCCTGCTGTCGGCCGACGACTGGACCAA
>CAIZKT010000910.1:0-2915 GCA_903933565.1 uncultured Victivallales bacterium
CGACCACTCCGGCAGGGCTGGAGCCTGCGCTGCCCAGCCCGTTGCGGGCGGGTTCGCGGTATCCCCTGCCTGCCTCCCTGGAGCCCGCGATGCCAAGGACCCGCCGGGGCCGGGTTCGCGGTACCCGCCGTCGGCAAGACCCCAGAGACGGCGGAAGCCCCGGCAGAGCCGGTGCGGACCGCCGGCTCCAATGCAGGCCGCAGGGCTGGAGCCTGCCCTGGTCCTGGCTTCGTTAGGACTGGCAAACCGGCCGCTCGGGGCTTGATTAGGGGCAACTCTGAACTGCGTTGGTCGGTGGTGCGGCAGTCTTTGTGGAGCTATGCGAAAGCCGAGGTCGCGATGATGACACGTGCTGTGCTTGCCTGCCTGGTCTTTGTGCTTGCCTGCCGGGCCGCGCAGTCCGCCGAGACCCCGAGCGTCGAGTACGCCGTCGAGAAGGACATCTTCTACCTTCCCGAAGCCGAGGAGACCGCGACGGACTATGCGAAGCAGCAGTGCCGCCTGGACCTGTCCTACCCGAAGGGTGCCAAGGGCTATCCGACCGTCGTCTTCTACCACGGCGGCGGCTTGACCTCCGGCAAGCGCAGCCTCCCCGCGGAGCTGCGGAAGCGGGGTTGGGGCGTGGTCGGCGTCGGCTACCGGCTTCACCCGCAGGTGCAGCACCCGACCTACATCGAGGATGCCGCGGCAGGCCTGGCCTGGACCTTCAAGCACATCGAGTCTTACGGCGGCGACCCCGCCAAGATCTTCGTCACGGGCATCTCGGCAGGCGGCTACCTCACGGCCATGGTCGGCCTGGACAAGAGCTACCTGGCCGTCCACGGGATCGACGCCAACCGCATCGCCGCGCTAATTCCGGTGAGCGGTCAGATGATCACGCACCAGACCGTGCGCAAGGAGCAGGGCATCGAGCCCAGTCAGTTCCGGCCCACCATCGACCGCTTTGCGCCTCTGTACCACGTCCGCAAGGACGCGCCGCCAACCCTCTGCATCACCGGCGGCTGGGGCGTGGATATGCTGATGCGGGCCGAGGAGAATCTTTACTTCGTCGCCATGATGAAGCTGGTCGGCCACAAGGCGGTCGAGCAGGTCGTCATCGCCGACGCGGATCACAGCCGTTGCGGCAAGGAGTGCTGGCCGTACCTCGTCGGCTTCATCGAAAAGTGCCTTGCGGCCACCCCCGCCACCCCCGCCACCCCCGCCGCGCCGGCCGCGCCCGCCGCTGCTGGCCCCTGACTCGCAGGCGTCTCAGCGGACGCCAAGGCGGTCGGGGTGCGCCCGCTCCTTCTTGCGCAGGTCAGCCACCATTGCACGCACGTCGAAACCGAACTGCTTGGCATAGGCATACCGGATTCGGCGGACCTCGTCAACCACCGGATCGTCCTGCATGGCTATTCCTCCATGAGTTCCTCGGGCGTGCATATGACCGGACAGACGTAGCCTGCCGCTTCGACCACTGCCTCGGTCTTCTGGCGGTGGGCTGCGTTGGCGAGATGCTTGCAGTTCCACGTCAAAAGGTAGTCGATTCCGTTCACGGCAGCGATGGAAATGTGCAGGGCGTCCGCGGCGAACTCCCGCGGAACCAGGCCATTGGAGACGAGTTGCTCGGCGAGACGCCCTGTCAGGTAGCTGACAGGGCTGGTCTCTATGTACACCCTTTCCTTCATGGGACGGATTATAGCGCGCCCGGCGAACTCGGCAGATCATCGCTCAGGGTAACGACGCAGGTGGGTCGCCAGGTTCGCAGTACCAGCGGCAGCCGGGTTCGGGCGACGGTGGTCCGTCTCCGAGACGAGGGATTCCGCCTGAAAGCGGTACACCAAACGGGGACGCGACGCGCCCAAACCGGGTACCCGAGTAGTTACAGCTCAGGAAACGTCATGGTCTGCCGCCGCGCGCCTCGCGAGCGGTCGGTAGCACCCATTCGTTCTGCTCAGAGATCATCCCCGGGATCGGGAGGAACATCCGGTACGCGACTCATAATGTCATCGAAATCCTGGCGCGCCCCGCGCCGCGCCCGTTCTTTCAGGTAAGTCTCCGTCATGAGGGCCGAGATCTTTTCGGCCACCGCCGTCGAGATGAGTTGGTTGATCGAAACGTGCTCATCTTCGGCGAGTTGCCGAATGGCGTCGTGCAGAGAGTCTGGCAATCGTAGGCTTAAGGTGCTCATCGGGTATCTCCAAGTCTGGCCAGCAGATCCCGGGGTGATATCGCCGCGACCCCGAAACGCTCGACGCCGCCGAAGTGTGCCAGATTGAACGTCACGATGAAACGACACTCCCCGTTCACGGCGGCCTCAAGTACCATGTCATCCTTCTGGTCTGCTAGGAATGGCCGCCACAAGAAATGAACACGCCGGGGCTCGGCCACGCTGCAGAGGTAGTCCAGGTATCGCCCCACTTCGTCTGCGGAGAAGGGGACCGCCACACGAGGATTCCGCAACGTTTTCTCGTACTCGATCACCAGCGGCACGGTTAGCACGACCGTGAACTCGGCATTGCCTAGCCTGGACAACAGACGGAAAGAGGCACCGCGCTGGGACCGTAACCCGGACGCGAGGACGTTCGTGTCAATGATGATCCTTGGTGTCGGCATCACGTCTGTTCAATACCATATACGGTATCATCAGCTCTTTCAAAGTATCCTGGCAGTACTGGCAAGAACGCCTGACGTGTGGCTCCGAGCGGGACGCGAGGTAGCCACTAGGGTCTGGTTTTGAGCGACCTGTGCAATAAGGAAGTCTGTCTGTCTGGAGCGCTGAAGGCGCGCCGCAATACCAGCCCAGGGCAACGCCCTGGGAATAGGACGGTTATGGGTTTGAGCCCTGTAGGGGCGAGCTATCTGCTCTACATTTACGCCGACGTCGCATGGTCCGCCCCTTCAGGGCTCAATCCGCGCTGTGGACGGGTACGCAG
>CAIZKT010000911.1:0-11067 GCA_903933565.1 uncultured Victivallales bacterium
GCCGCTAACGTAAGCTGCACCATAAGTCACTCCTATATCTACAACTAATTGGAGTATAACGACTTATGGTGCATTTTCAAGCTGCCGCAGGGGAATTCCAAGCCCTCCATGGTCTTTTTGGATAGGGTCCACCTAGACATAGGCGACTACTCGCTGACGGTCAATGCCTTCTACATGGGCCGCTATGAAGTGACCAAGGCCAAGTGGGACGTGGTGCGGACGTGGGCGGCGAGTAACGGCTATACGGACTTGCCGACCGGAGACGGCAAAGGACCAACTCACCCGGTGTATAACGTGAACTGGTTTGACGTGGTCAAGTGGTGCAATGCCCGCAGCGAGATGGAGGGGCGTAGCCCCGCCTACTACACGACGTCGGCCAAGACGACAGTGTATAGAATGGAGGACATCGAACTCGACGACGACTGCGTGAATTGGGCCGGCGGCTATCGCCTGCCGACGCTGAACGAATGGGAGTACGCGGCCCGAGGCGGCCTGAGCAGCAAGCGCTTCCCCTGGGGCGACACCATCGATCACACCCAGGCGAACTACTATGGAAACCCCCACCAATATGACTACGATTTGGGGTACGAGCGTTATGACACCTCCTACCAAGTCGGAGAGATTCCGTTCACCAGTCCGGTTGGGTCGTTCCCGGCGAACGGCTATGGGCTGTACGACATGACGGGCAACCTGTGGGAGTGGAACTGGTTTCCGGGGTTTAACCGGACGCCCCGTCCGCTCCGCGGCAGCAGTTGGAACGACTCCTCCTACTGCGGCCGTGTCGCCTACGTGTTCCGGAACGTCCCGGGCTGGCGCAGCTACATCCAGGGCTTCCGGCTCTGCACTGCGGGCCCAGGTTAATGAGGGTTCATCCGCTCCGGTTTCCTGAGGAGGAGAAGAACGGACAGAACGGACAGAACGGACAGAACGGACAGAACGGACAGGGGGAGCAGATGAGAGATGCTGGGAGCTACCTGACGATAATGTTGGCTGTGCTGGTCACTCTGGCGGCGGGCGCGTCGGCCGCCAGGGCCGGGTCGCACTCGGCCCTGTCGCCGGAGTTCACGGTGGATACGCGGGGGGTTGTGCCCCCCAACGGCCAGTTCCTGGCAACGCTGGGCGTAGCGGACGTGGTGGGTGGAAAGGGTTGGTGGGACCTCACCGGCCCCTATGCCGCCACCGCGAAGAGTAACCGGCTGGCTCTCAATCTAGTCCACGATGCGACGGGCAGGCTCGGCGGCACGGCCACCTACACCGTGGCCAAGGACGCCACGGTCACCATGCCGATCAGGGGCAGCGTCAAGGGCGGCCGCGGCAGCATCACCATGAAAGGTTCTCTGCAAGGGGCTGACTCCGGTAAGACGATGACCGTGGCGCTGGCGCTGAATCTGACGGTGGACACGGCCCAGCAAGAGCTCACGGGACGGCTGACCGGCAGGGTCAGGAGCAACGGCACGACCACCCTGGTAGACGATCCGGTGGTTTTCGACCTACCCGAGAGGATGACGGGCTGTTGGACGCTGTCATTCGTTCTCGATCAGTCCGGCCGAACCGTCACGGGTACAGCAGAGCTGGCTCTCTCCAACCTGGTGAAACACCGCTTCGTCGTCAAAGGCAGGACCGGCGCCAACCACACCGCCGCACTGACTCTGGCCGGCGACCCGTCCGACCCCGCCTTGAAGGCTATCAGTATCCGGACCACCCTCACCCCGCTCGAAAGCGTCGGGGCTCGGATCGAGAGCTTCTCAGGCAGGGGCTATGGGCAGACGCTGGGGTGGTGAGTCGGGCAACCCGATCCGTCGCCTGCCGTCGGCCAGGCGGCTGGGCCGTCAATGCTCCTATGTTTGTAACTACTCAGGTTAGAGCTCAGGTGCGTTTCCCTGCTCCAACGGGGCTGTGGCGCAGAGCCCAGGGTTGCGGCCATGGTGCCGCTACCCTGGGTCATATGTGGTCCTGGCCTCCTACCCCAACGGGGTTGCGTCTTGGCACCATGACGCAACCCCGTTGGGGTAGACTGGGTTTGCTGCCTTGCTCACCCAGGGTAGGCCGACGCAGCGGCCAACCCTGGGCTTGGGTACGCAGCCCCGTTGGGGCAGGATACGCAGTTGCACCTGCGCTCGCACCCCCGCCGTCGGGCTGGGAATGCCGACCGCCGTAGGTGGCCGGGAGGGGTGGACGGCCGAGCTACTTCCCGTCCGGGAGGCTGACCAGCAGCAGGGTCCCGCTCTTGGCGGCGACCGTCAGGGTGGCTGCGCCGCCGCTGACCTCGAGAGCCGCCGTGTTCCAGCCGGCGCGGTATTGCGCATCGGTGCGGCCCGCGCTCGGCCGCAGTTCGATCTTGCAGGCGGCGGCGGTGAGGTTCGTGAGGGCCAGCAGCCGTGCGCCGGGCTTACGCCACAGGCTCAACCGCACGGCCGGGTCCGACACGGTCCACTCGCGCTGCTCCCAGAACGGCACAAACTGCGCGCCGCGCAGGCCGAATTGCTGCTGCACGGCCCAGACCTCTTCCACCACCCTCTGGTTGATGCTGCCGGCCCACAGCGGCACGCCATAACTCAGCGCCATGGCTAGACAACTGGCGCTGGGCCCGGGATCCTGCAGTGCCGCAGCGCCGGCCAGTCGGTCCAATTCCGGCAGCAGGAAGGTCGGCACCCCGGTTGAGGTCGAGCTGAACTCAGTACGCCAGGTCCGGTCTGGAATCTCGTCCATGTAGAAGCTCGGCTTGCCGATCACGGCACTGCTGTACTGCTCGCCAGGACACCAGCCGTCGTTGAAGGCATTGAACAGCGAGTACCAATTGCTGTGGGCATGCGAGAAGTAGAGCTTGCCCGCGTCATGGCAGGCCGCGTAGAGGCGCCGGGACAGGGCGCGGTGGGCGTAGAGGGGCCAGGTCCGACCGCTGCGTCCAAAGGCGTCCTTGAAGCCGCAGCCGTGGCGCGCGTTGTCGCAGGAAATAGCGCCATCAATATCGGTGTAGAGGCCACCGCTCCAGTCCTGGCGCAGGTGCTCCTGAGCCCGTCCGACGAGGAAATCGGCGAAGCTGCTGCGGGGGCAGGTCGGCACGATGCTATACGGGGCGTTGTCCGGCAGGCGTTTGTAGCCGGCGAAGGTAGCGCCGTAGGGCTGGTTCCACTCGGCTCGGAAGAAGAGGTACTCTGGCGAGCAGTTGGCGGTGCACTGAGTGCAGGTGTAGGACAGGCTCTCCTTGCCGTCGGCACGCCAGCGATCGACCAAGGCCCGCTGCGCCGCGGGGTCGTACGCCGTCAGCCCGCCGCTGAGCGCCGCGAGCTGCTGCCCCCAGCCGTAGACGAAGAGGTTCGAGCCCTTGAACTGCGGCCCCGAGGCAAAGCGTTGCTCGTAGAGATCGGCGGACAGAGGCCGCACCGGGGTCGGTTGGAGACCGATGGTGTAGCTGATCTCGCCCGGGATGGCGGTCGGGGTGCTGATGAGATGCAGGCGCACGACCACGGCCTCGCCTTCCCGGCGTAGGGTCACAGCAGGCTGATCGGCGCCCGGGCTCCAATTGGCGCTCGACTCCATGAACCAGGCCAGCCCGCGGCGCTCGTTGCCAAGCCAGCCGTAGGGCTCGAAGGCCTTCTCGTCCCAGCTCTTGCCGTCCCAGTCGCGACAGACGGGGTTGCGGTAGTAGCGCGCCACCTCGGCACGGAGGGGGATCTCCAGGGTGAGTTCCCCGAGCTGGGCACCGACGGGCGGCGGGGTCAGGCTGACATCGATACGGATCATGCCGTCAAACTCGATCTGTGTAGTGCTCACCACGCTCAGCGCGCCGACCGTGCCGGTATCACGGAAGCTGACCCGGAACGGCTGCTCCTCCAGCACGGTCGGGCTCTGCCATGCGGCGGGCGCCGCCCCGACCAGTCGGACCGGCGCCGTGAGCAGGGCTTCGCCGCCACTACTCATCTGGGTCGGCAGGGCGCCTGGCAGAGCGACCTCGCCATTCCAGTAGCGCACCGTGGTGCCTTCCCGCCGCAGCGGCGTCCAGGGCGGCAGCACCCGCTCGGCGCGCCAGTCGGTCTGGGCCGGCAACCAAGGCGTCGGCGGCTTGGTCAGTGTGGCGGTGCCGCTGAGCCGAGCCTCGGCAACCGTGATCTCCGCGACGGCGGTGTAGTCGCCATCGGCCCACGCCGGGACCGGCACCCGGACCGCGTTCGCCGTGGACGGCAGCGAGCGCGACAGGAGCTCCTGCCCGTTCGGGGCGCGAACCGTGAGCGTGATGGCGGCGCCTTGGCCAAGCCGCGCCTCCCACTCCGGCGTCAGATGGGCCGGTCGCAGCGTGACGTCGATAGTCTTCGCAAAATAGTCCGGCGTCAGCTCGACCACGAGCTTCGGCACCATGCCGGTGAGGCCCCCGGGGACCTCGGCGCCGTACAGATCGAGGACCTCCTCGTCGCTCAAGGCGTGGTCAAAGACCCGCACTTCGTCACAGATCGTCTGCTCCTGCGGGTCACCCCACTGCGCATTGCGCCAGAAATCGATGGGGCAAATGGTGAAGGAACCCGTCGGCAGCGGCGGCAGCGGCGCGCCGACCAGGCCTTCACCGACGCGCTTGGCGTTGGCATAGAGCCGGACACCAGTGCCATCCCAGGTGGAGACGAGCTGCGTCCATTCGTTGCGCTTGAGCATGTCGACCGGCGCCCCGGCGCGCCAGGTGGCGTCCTGCGGCGTCCCCGCGCCAACCCGGATGTAGTTGAACACCGCCTCGTCGCCGATGGGATAGAGGTAGAGCAGCAGGCTGAGGTCGGGCGCCGGACTGGCCACCAGAAAGTGGCGGAACTTGCCGCTGTGCCCATCCCAGTTCAGCGGCTTTACCCAGATCGAAAACGTGCCCTGCCGGGTGTCGAGATTACCCTTGATCTCGTAGCTGCAGCGCTCGCCGGCCTGCTGCAACAGCCCAGCGCCTTTGACACCCTCGGCGGAGCGCAGGTCGAGACTGGCGGTGAAGGACGATTCCTTCGCCCCGCCAGCGACGTCGGCGGTCGCCGTCAGGGTGTCAAAAGACGCATGGAAGAGCAGCCCCGGCGGCAAGGCGGCAAGCCCGACCGTGGCTGATCCCAGAAGAGCCCACCCCGCCAGTCTGGAGAATGTTCGCATCGTGGTCTCCTGCAAACGCCTGCCGCTTGCCCCTCGCCGACTTGTCACGCCCCATACCATCATATCCAGTAGGCACAGTACCAAGCCTTCTGGTGAGGTGTGGCGTCGCCCGGTGGGTGCCGGGGGGATGCCATGGGTGAGGTAGGATGCCAGGCTGGGAGATATCAGGAATGAAGAAACCGACTGAGGGCGAAATGGTTCTGGCCGTGGCCGACGTCGCTGGGTTTACCAAAGCCTGCCAAGGTAAGTCCGAGGTCGAGGTCTTCGCGACGCTTGACCAGTTCTACGGGGTGGTGGATAAGCTGGTTTCCGCTGCGGGTGGAACCGTGGTCAAGTTCATGGGGGACAGTGCGTTCGTGGTCTTTCCTGTAGGCAAAGCCAAAGAGGCGCTTGCCGCCCTGCAGGACTTGAAGAGCACAACGAGCGACCTGTGGGTCGGGTTTGGCGCAGCCTGTCACCTCCGTGTACACGCGCACGTCGGGCGGGTCGCCAGTGGCCCGCTGGGAGCGGAGCAGAGGTTTGACGTGGTGGGCAGGGCCGTGAACGACCTCTTCCGGATGCCGTGGGACGGGCCGGAATGCTCAGAGGCGTTGAGGAAGATCGACCTGTGCGATAAGGGAGTCCGCCTGGAGCACTGAAGGCGCGCGGCGGCGGCCCATCCCTATTGCACAGGTCGCAAACAGGAGCAACAGGACTACTGGAGGCTACGCCCGTGAGAGACCACTACGATTTCGCCAAGATGCAGTCCCGCAAGAACCCGTACGCGAAGTACCTGAAACAACCGGTGACCATGCGAGTGGACCGGGAAACGGTCGACTACTTCAGGCAGATGGCGGAGAAGACGGGGATCCCTTACCAGACCTTGATCAATCTCTACCTGCGGGACTGCGCCCAGCAGCGGCGCCAGCTCGACCTGCAGTGGGTCACCTGATGGGTAGCAGGACCAGTCGCTGAGGCTGAGCCCGCGGGGAGTGGGTCCGCACCGCCCTGGCCGAGAGGGCGCCCTGAGCGCCGGCCCTCAGCCGCGGCGCAGGGCGTCGACGACGTGCAGGCGCGCGGCCCGGAAGGCCGGCAGGAAGCCGCCCACGAAGCCCATGGTCACGGCCACCAGCACAGCCGTAATCAGGATGCGCGGCGTGATCTCGAAACGGAAGGTGGTCTCCGCAAACGTGCTCCAGTTCGTCGTGCCGGTGGTCATGCCATGGAACGGCAGACTCAACAGGCAACCCAGCGCCGCGCCCACGAGTGACAGCAGGATCGACTCGAGGATGAACGATAGCCAGACGGCCGCCGGCGCAAAGCCGAGGGCCAGCAGGCAGCCAATCTCGCGCTGGCGCTGGCTGACCGCGGCGAACATGGTGTTCATCGCGCCGACCATCGCGCCGACCGACATGATTGCGGTCAGGATGGCCGACAGGACCATGATGACGTCATGCATGAGCTTGGACTGCTTCACGTAATAGGCGGCTTCTGACACGGCCTCGAGCGTGCGCAACCGCGGGTCAGCCTCCAGGGCCTTGGCAACTGCTTTGAGCGCCACGGCGGGATCGCCAGCGGCCCGGAAGAGCACGGAGGAGAAGAGGCGCTGGCGCTTGAACGCCGCCTGGTAGGTCTCGAGGTCGAGCCAGACTTCGGACTCCAGCGCGCTGCCCTCGGCCGAGAACACCCCGACGATCGGCCAGCGCTGACTGCCGGCCTCCAGGGTCTGTCCCAACCGCAGGCCATCGAGGTGCCGCGACAGGGCCACGCCCACCACGGCTTCGCTGCTACCCGGTGCGAGCCAGCGTCCGGCCACCAGTCGCACGCCGTGATGCACGCTGGCCGAGAGCGGTTGGGTACTGCGGAGGGTGAGGTTGGCCTGGCGGCCGTCACGGCGCTCGCGACCGATCACCAGCGCTCCCTCACTCACGCACAGCGACCGTCCCGCCGCGTCGCGGGCGATCCAGGGCAGAGCCGCCAGCACCCGCGCATCTTCGCGGAAGATCTGGCTGCCCAGTTCGGCTTCCGAGCCTTTGCGCAGCACGATGAGGGTGCCGGGACTGCCAGCGGTCGCGACCGCGTGGCGCAGGCCTTCTGCCATCGACTGCAGGAAGACCAGCACCAGCACCACCAGGGCAATGCCGCCAATGGCCATCGCCGAGGCGCTCTTGCGCACCAGCATACTGCGCAGACTGTAGGTGAGCGGCAGCACCATCGGTCACACACTCCGCAGCGCTTCGGCAGGTCTCAACCGCAGGGCGGCCAGGCCCGGGATGAGCCCACTCACGACTCCGGTCAGCACCGCGATCCCAAAGGCGCTCAACAGTGCCAGACCGGGAATCTGGAAGATCGGGAAAAAGTCGGGTTTCGGGTTCCACTTGGCCAGGTTGATCAAGGCGTACATGCTGCCGGCACCGAGGAAATAGGCCAGCAGGCTGATCACCACCGCCTCGCCGACCAGCAGGCCGAATACCCGCGCATCGGAGAAGCCCAGCGCCTTCAGCACTGCCATCTCGCGCGTCCGCTCGCGGCCACTCATCATCATGGTGTTGGCCGAAACCAGCAGCATGGTGAAGATCACAACCGAGCCGATGAAGCGGAAGAGCAGCTTCAGGTTTCCGATCAGCGAGATGAACTGCAGGTTGAACGCCTTCTCGCTCATGGTCCGGGTCGGGTAAGGGCTGTTGGCAAAACGGCGGTCGATGGCGGCGGCGACCTCGGCATGGCGCTCGGCTGCCGTCAGGCCGACCATGTAGAAGCTGGCCAGACCTTTCGCGATCGAGCGGGTCTCGTCGAAGTAGCGATGGTGGAAGAACATCAGGGTGGGGTCGAAGGTCTCCGTGGCCGGCGTGTAGATGGCCCGGAGGGTGAAGGGCCAGGGCGAGTTGTCGCGCGTCGGCCAGATCGCGGCGCTCAGCGAGAGGCGGTCGCCGACCTTCTTTCCCAGGCGCTTGGCGGTGGCGCAGCCGAGCAGGCACCCGGCGCGGTCCCGCAACAAGGCCTCCACCTGCTCGGGCGGCACCCGCATCTCCGGGTACAGGCGCAGGTAGGCTTCCAGGTCGACCGCAAAGTTCGG
Organism: uncultured Victivallales bacterium; assembly: GCA_903933565.1. Lineage (GTDB taxonomy): Bacteria > Verrucomicrobiota > Lentisphaeria > Oligosphaerales > JAFGRS01 > CAILUI01. Next base: position 8,168 of record CAIZKT010000911.1, read on the forward strand.
GAAGAAGGCGCGCTGCTTCTCGCCGCCGGGCAGCGGTTCCTCGTAGAGACCGCCGAACCAGGTCCCCACGGCCAGGTCGCGCACGCCGTCGATCTGGGCGATCTGCGCCCGGTACGCCTCGGGCAAGAGGAAGGCCAGCGATTCCTTGTGCTGTACGACCAGGCGGGCGGCGCTGGCCATCTCGACCCCCGCGCCAAACGCGGCCTGGAGCGCGGCCAGCAAACAGAACAGGGCCAAGGCGATGGCCGTGCCGAGGATGGTCAGGCCGGTACGGGCCGGGGCACGCCAAAGGTTGGACCAGAGCAGTCTCATCGCCGCGATTCCCGTTGCAGGACGCCCTTCTCCAGATGCAGTTCGCGCCCGGCAAATTCGGCGACGTGCGGATCGTGGGTGACGATGATGATGGTCTTGCCAAACTCCTCATTGAGACGCTTCATGAGCAGCAGGACATCGTGCGCCGCGGCGGCGTCGAGATCGCCGGTCGGTTCGTCGGCCACCAGCAGTTGCGGATCGCAGGCCAGGGCCCGGGCGATCGCCACGCGCTGCTCCTGTCCGCCGGAGAGTTCGGACGGGCGGTGGTCCATGCGGTCCGCCAAACCGACGCAGCGCAGGGCCGCTTCGGCATGAGCGCGCCGTGCCGCGCGGCTCAGCGGCTGCAAGCTCAGGGGCAGCTCCACATTCTGCCGGGCGGTCAGGACAGGCAGAAGATTGAAGGACTGGAAGACGAACCCGACGTGGTCGGCACGCCAACGGGCCAACTCGCGGGAGCTCAGCGCCGCCAGATCAAGACCGCAGACACGGACCTTTCCCGAGGTCGGGCGGTCGAGCCCGGCCAGCAGATTCAGTAGCGTCGTCTTGCCCGAGCCCGAGGGACCCATGAGCGCCACAAACTCACCCGCCTCAAGGCGCAGGGTGACGTGGTCCAGGCAGCGGATGTCGTTGCCACCTTTCCGGTAAATCCGGGTCACGTCCTCGATCTCGACGATGGGGGGCATCTCAGCGGCTTCCTTCCAGGCGCCGGAGCCGCACCCGCTGGCCATCGCGCCGCAACCCCGCGGCGCCCTCGACCACCAGGGCGACGCCCTCGTCCAGGCCGGCGCTGATCTCGACCCGCTCCCCGCGCCGGGCCCCGAGCGTGACCGGCACCCGCCGAACGCGGTTGTCGCTCACCGTCCAGACGCAGGGCTGGCCCGCCTGCGTCACCAGCGCGGTGGCGGGAACCGAAATCGGGTCGGGCTGGACTCTCTCTTCGGCGCCGACCGGCGCCTCGGGCGGCAGAAACTTGACCCGCACCGCCATGTCGGTCAGAAAGCGCGGGTCCACGGCGCGGAATGCGACCCGCACCTTGACCGTCGCCTTGGCGCGGTCCACCCGCGGCAGGAGGCGCTGCACGCTGCCGGGGAAGACCTCGCCCGGCAGCGCGTCGACGCTGATGCGGGCGCGCCCGCCGGGTTTGACCCGGGCCAACTGGCTTTCCGCCACATCGACTTCCGCCTGCATCGAGGCCGACTCGACCACCGTGACGATGGCGCCCTTCGCCTGGGTGCCGCCCACACTGAGCGGCGCCACGATCTCGCCCTCTTCGGCGATGCGCTCGATCACGACCCCCGCAAAGGGGGCGCGGATGTAATGGTCTTCAAGCCTGGCGCGCAGGGTCTGCGCCCTGGCCTGCGCCGCCAGACGGGCGGCGGCGACGACACTCTGGCCGGCGCGAGCCGCCCTCACCTGGGCTTCGGCGGCCTTGACCCCATTCACGGCCGCCGCCGCCCGCGCCTTGGCGACGGCCAGCCGGGCCACGCCTTCCTTGGCGGCCTGCTCGGAGGCCGTGAGACGGGCCTGGGCCAGGCGGACTTCGGTCTGGCGGTCATCCGCCCGGTTCGCCTCGATCGAGCCGGATTGCAGCAGTAGCGCATCGACCCGCTGGCGGCGGACCGCATCCTCCAGCGTCACCTGCGCCTCGCTCTGCCGCGCCGCGACCGTCTGTACCGCAGCCTCGCCCGCGGCCACCTCGGCCGCGGCCTGCGCCCGGCCATCCTGGGCTTGCGCCACCTGCGCTTCGGCCTGAGCGCTGCCAGCCTGGGCCTGCTCGATCACCGCCTCAGCCCGCACCACCTCGGCGTCGGCTTCGGCTAGCAGTGCATCCAATTCGCGGTGGTCGAGTTCCGCCAAGAGCTGATCCTTCTCCACCACCGCGGCCTCGCGGACCAGGAGTCGGGCGATCCGAGTAGTGTACTTCGCGGCGACCGTGGACTGGCGGTCAGCCACGATGTAGCCCGCGGCACTGAGTTCCGCCCACGCCGGGTCGCCCTCGGCAACGCCGGCACGGATGGCCGTCGCCACCGCCACCCGTGGGGGCAGCAGAAAGACCCGACCCAGCAACAGCGCCAGCACCACGCCAGCCACCCCCAGCCAACCCCACCAGCGCCCGCGGCGGACCGGTGCGCTCGAACCCGCACGACGGTCGATGCGTAGCGATGTCAATTCCGCGGAATCGGCCATGAAGGACTCCTGAAGCGCACCGCGGGACGGACTCGCGTCGCCTCGTCATCATCTCTGTCTGCAACCGGCAAACCGGGAGGAACTCGCCTTGTGGACATGAACACGCAGGCTCTGAATCTATGCGGCTGACGCCTGCAGGTCAAGGAGGGTTGGACCGCAGGGGCGCAAGTCAGCTCCGTAGGGGTTTGCTGGTATGAGACTTGCCGCAACCTCCTATGACACCCGGCGCTTCCCATTCCGCCCTTCGACCGCCGCGGCGGACGAAGGGCGTTGGAGGGCGCCGCTGCGTCGGCGCCGCGGCGGCCACGCAGGGACGCCCTCCATGCGATCCGGCGCGTCCCGGCCGGACCGGAATGGAAACCGCGTCGGCAAGTCTCATTCCCGTATGCCCGGCCCCAGCC
>CAIZKT010000912.1:0-5224 GCA_903933565.1 uncultured Victivallales bacterium
CCGCCGGGAAGGTGAACGTCACCTCGCATCCAAGCAGGCTTCTGCGGAACCCGGTCGGCCTGAAGCCCGGGTCGGCATCGGTCAGTACGGCAAGACTGACGATGTCGCGTCGGTACCGGTCGTACACTCGGTAATGGTAGATGAACATCCTCTCGGCGAATCCCGGATCGGGATAGCCCTGCACCTCGACATGCACCAGGATCCACTCGGAGCCGCCAGCCCTGAGTCGGACCTCGATGAGCTTGTCAGCTTCGCGCCCGGCCACTTCAGACTCGGTGACGATCTCGCGCAGTTCCTTGTCGAGGAACCTCACCGGTTCGCTGAAATCAATGGCGGCATGAACTTCGGGGAAGTAGAACTCGAAGAACTCCTCGGTGAAGTCCTCGATGATGTCCTTCCAGCCGCCGTCGGCGTCGGCTCTGGCCTTGCTGGGCTTGGTCACAGGGTGGGTCCTCCGGATCCGGCTTGGGTCGGGGTAGTGTAGGCCGTCACAGACGGTCCTGCAACCGCCGGGTTTCGTACTTCCTCACTGCGGTTGCGGCTGAGGGTCACCCTCCTCCCGGCTCATCTCGTCCTCTCCCTGGGGTGGGTCTGCCGGTGGGTCTTCTGGATGTCGGCGATGTTCAGGCGGACGTAGTGCCTGAGAGTGTCGAGCCGCTCGTGCCCGAGCATGCGGCTGATGTGGTAGAGGTTGGCGTTGCCGCGCACCAGTTCGCTGGTGCAACTGCGGCGGAACATGTGGGCGGTGAGCGGCTCCCCGAGGCCGGCGTCGGCGCCGGCCCGCAGCACGATGCGCCGCAGGGTGTGGTAGGGCAGGCGGCGGCCCGCCGTGTCGAGGAACAGCGCCCGGCAAGCCGGATCGCGCACCAGCGCCGGGCGCACCGCGCGGAGGTAGCCCTCGATGTAACGCAGCGCCGTGGCCCCCACGGGCACCACCCGCTCCTTGCGGCCCTTGCCGACCACGGTCACGACCTGATGCCCGAAGTCCACGCCGTCCACATCCAGCCCCAGCAGCTCGGCCGCGCGCAGGCCGCTGCTGTGGAGAAGCTCCAGCATGGTCCGATCCCGGTAGCCCTCGGGCCGGGAGGTCTCGAGGCCCTGGAGCAGTGCCCGCATCTGCTCGTGCTGCAGGGCCCGCGGCAGCAGCTTGGGCTCCTTCACGTAGTCGAGGGCTCCCAGCGCCGCAGCGCCGAGGTAGCCCCGCCCGTGCAGGTCGTCGAGGAACCGGCGCACGCCCTCGATCTTCTTGTTCGCGGCGCGGGGCCGCAGCAGCTCGCCCCGGCTGGTACGGTGCCGCGCCAGGGCCACCTGCCAGGAACGCAGGTGTTCGCTGGTCAGGCGTTCGGCCGAGGCGACTCCGTGGGCCGCGGCCAGCCAGCGCAGGAACTCCCGTACGCTGTAGGAGCGCGAGCGTACGGTGGTGGGGCTGGAGTTGAGCGAGCGCAGCCGTTCAAGGTGCTCCTCGAGGAGCTGCAGAAGGTCGGCCGACATCGGGGTCACTCTCCCAGACGGCTCTGCCGGTGCATCCGGCGGAGATCGGTGATGGTCAGGCGCAGGTAGTTCGACAGATGCTCAAGCGAGGCATGCCCCAGGATCGTCTGGATGGCAAGCGGATCGGCGCCATGGTGTAGCATGTGGGTGGCCATGGCCCGGCGCAGACCGTGAGGCAGGATCGGCGGGCGCAGGCCCGCCTGAACGGAGTAGCCGCGCAGACGCACCTCGACAGCCTGAACCATCAGGCGCCCGCCCCGGGTGCCGATCCACAGCGCCGGAGTCTCCTGCCCGCGCAGCAGCACAGGTCGGGCCTCGCGCAGATAGCGCTCCACCCGCCGCAGGCACTCCGCGCCCACCGGGCAGAGGCGTTCACGCCGGCCTTTGCCGAAGAGCCTTACGCTGGCGCCGATGGGGTCGAGATCGCCGACATCGGTGCTCAGGGCCTCAGCCACCCGGGCCCCGGTGCTGTAGAGGAACTCCAGCAGTGCCCGGTCGCGCTTGCCGACCGCCGTATCCTCGGCAGGCTGTGCCAGCAGCCGGAGCACCTGGCTCTCGTCCGGTACCCGCGGCAGGAGCAGGGGCCGGCGGTACAGAACCATGCGCCGGGCGGGGTTCTCGAAGATCTCGCCACGCCGCTCGAGACTGGCCAGCAGCAGCCGCGGCGCCCGCAGGTACTGCTCGACGCTGGCGTCGGCCAGGTTCCGCCGCCGCATCTCGCCCTGGTACCCCTCGAGGAACGGGAGCGTGATGTCCTGCACCCTCGCGATGCCGTGGGCAGCGCAGTGCCGGCAGAAGCGCACGAGCCCCAGGCGCCGCACCTCGACGGTCTTCGGGCTGACCCCGGACGCGGCCAGCTCGGTGAGGAAGACTTCGACTGCACTTACGAGATCGGTGTTTTCGCGCATCTCTCGTGTTCTCCCAAACGACCCGAATGCCCAACTGCGTCGTTGTTAGTATCTGGAAACAAGGTGGTTGTGTTGGAACTCCCGGACCCCACCGGTACCCGAACGCTCCCCACCGCCGGTTCGCCCGCCGCAGGCGTCACTCCCTGACGCAGCAGCTCCACCGGCTTCAGGCCGAGGCCCTGCACGGGTGCTATCGCTTCGGACGGGCTGGATGCCAGGCGGTACCGATGCGGCCCTGCAGGCCCTCTTGCGTCGGTCAGCACATACTGCAGTTCCAGCAGCTCATTCAGGTGGGTATGCACGCGGTAGTGGCTCCAGCCGCTGAACTCGCGGATGTCCCGGCGGGTGAAGGTGATCGTGGTTGGATCGCCCTCGGAGAGTCCCACCTGGGCGAGGCGCTGCTCGACCAGTTCCCCCAGCACCGCAAGCAGGTTCCGGGCCGGCAGACTGAGCTCGTCGGCACTGTGCGCGAGAGCCGCTTCGGCCACCCGGTTGGCCACGGCGATGTCATCGAGCTCGACCTCGATGTAGTCGACCTCGACGCCGTCGCTGCAGGTGGTCCTGGCGGTCCGGCCCATCTGCCGCAGATAGGCCACGGCGCCGATCAGAGCGAGATAGCGCGGCTGGTCGCGACGCGACTGCAGGCGGACGGCGCCATAGGTGAGTTGGGGGGCAAAGGGGTTGATCACCCGCAGGGGCCGCAGCAGACGCTGGAAGTTCCGGTGCAGACGCCGGATCGCTGCGATATCCTCCTCCCCTGCCGCATCCGGAGCGCTCTCCTGGCGCCGCTGCCAGGCCAGGACCCGGGCCGTCTGTTCGGCCGACTCGTCGACGCCGATCACGAAGAACCGGCTGCGGGTCTCCGGGTCGATGTCCGGGTGGGTCGTGGTGCAGAACACCGCCGTGGGGCCTTCGACGCGGTGCTCCTCGGTGGTCAGGCGGCCGCTGTTGCGGTCGCGTACCGTGGTCGAGACCACCAGCTCGCCCTCGCTGATCAGGCTGCGGATGGCGTAGGCCGCCTGCTCGCCCCCCGCGGTCTCGGACAGCGCCAGTACCCGGTGCCGAAGGCTGGCCGGCTCCTGGTAGAACAGGGCCCGGCCCGTCAGGCTGGTCAGGCGCACCACGTCTTCGGGAGGGCAGAACCCGAGGGTCACATTCTGCAGAGCACTCTTGCCCGCGCCGGAACTCGACAGGATGAGCACGCTCAACGGCCGGTCCAGCCGGCGGCTCACGGCCGCCAGGTAGCAGAGCAGAGCGTTATGCTCCTCGCCGATCAGGCCGCAGCGCACGTAGTCGGCACAGATGCGCTCCAGGAGATCCGGGCTGCGCCCGAAGGCCTCCGCCGCCGCCCTCTCTTCCGTGGACATGGCGCCAGGGCCTGCGGCCGGATGCTGGCTCTGCGGCTCGTGCTCTTCGCAGGCGCGGATGAGCTTATCGACATCCGCCTCGATGACCTCCGGCGGGACATCGAACAGCCGGGTGAGATCGCTGCACAGCCGCCGGCGCAGGGAAGCCCGGTACAGGTTGAGCGTGTCGACATGCAACCGGCCGTGCTGTTCGATCCGGACGGTGGCCCGCAGGTGGCCCGGGCCCTTGCTCAGACCATAGACGGTGTAGACCCGCCGATCACAGGTCAGACTGAGATCCCCGCTGGGGCGTTCCGGTCCTGAGCGGAGCCGTTCCAGGACCTCGTGGATCGCCCGGGCCAGGGCGTCGGCACCGTGCCGGGCGAGGAAGTCCAGGGGCCGGAGGCGGCCAGGAAGACAGAGGTGCAGGCGGGAAGGAGGGCAGCCTGGGGAAGACGTCGGCAGGCCGGGGGCCTCTGTACCGAGGAGCAGACAGCGGGCACCCATGTCCTCCAGGTGCACGAGTTCAGCTTCGGGAACCACCGCGGGGGCCGCGGCGACGTTGTGGATGCCGGCACGCTCCAGGGCCAGGGCATCGCTGACCGAGGCGGTGACGAACACCTCGGCATAGCGTCTGGCGACCGGGGCATTCCACACGGGGTAGGGCAGATCGGGAAGGGCTGCGGTGGCCTCGCCGGGACGATCCGTCTCGGCGTAGAGCGTGAGCGCGCGGCCATCCGTGTCACGCACCGGGAAGGTCAGGCAGCCGCGGAAGCGCTCCGCCGGTTCACCGCTTCCGCCGACCGTAAGCAGGCCCACGGCATGGAGCTCACCCCGGACGGGCCCCCGGGTGGGCAGGGCCCGCAGCATGCTGCCGTCGCAGAACCCGATCGCGTGCCGCTCGATCAGCGCCTCGTCGCAGAGCCCCAGGTGCCGCAGAAGCTCGCGGCCGGCGGTGCCTTCGACCAGGCTGCGGTTGTACAGCTCCGCAGCGCGCCCGACGATCTCGCTGACCCGTCCCGGGGGCGGCAGGTCGCTGCGGCAGTCGGCAGGATGGTCCATGGTGCGGCTCCTCGGCGTTCAGGGCGGGCCCCGTGCGTTCTGGGGGACACCCCAGCGCTGTCTGCCACACTGGTACACCCGTTCAAGCTGCACCCCAATGAAATCCTGTAACGGTTCCCCCCTTATGTGCTGCAGAAGTGCCGCAAGCGCAAGGTGCTGCGAAAGAGCGAGATCCTGTAACGCAACCGCGGGGGTGGTCGGTGCGGGGTGATCAAGGCTCGGGAGCGGGTATTCGGCCGCCGATGGGTCCCAGGGGAAGAGGGGTGCAACCCCTTCGGCAGCTGCCGGTTCGGCAGGAGCGATATCCTGTAACGCAGGGGTCGCGACGGCGTCGGGTCGCCGGCGCCAGTAGCCGGGATGGTCGGCCCGCCAGGAGCGCACGCGGATGCAGTGCGCCTCGCCGCGGAAGTAACCCGG
>CAIZKT010000913.1:0-2508 GCA_903933565.1 uncultured Victivallales bacterium
GCAGGCGGTCAGGGAGCCACCTGGAAGGCGACGGGCTCGAACTCCAGGCCCCATTTTCACCACAGAGAGCACAGAGACCACAGAGCAAACAGCCCCGACCATGGAGAGCATGAAGAAAGAGTTCAGCTTCTCTGTGCCGATCTCTGTGCTCTCTGTGTTCTCTGTGGTGGCCATCCCACTTCAGGTCCTTCATGTTCTTCGTGGTGAAATCGATCTTCGCTGCTGTCCGGTTCGGCCGTGGGACAGCATTGAGTCCAAGTCATTGGCCGTAGAAAATGCTTGCCGCGGCGGATGAAAGGCGGAATGGGAAGCGCCTGGTGTCATAGGAGAGGCTCTTGCAGAGCCATCGGCTCACCAGCCTCTCGCCTGGAGCCGACGGTCCGCCCCGGCACTGCCGGGGCTTCCGCCGTACGTGGGGATACCCCGAGCCAGTGCGCTCATGACCCGAAAAATGAAAGCCATGTCCTCCCGCCCGACCGCCTTGACAGCAGGCCTATGCCGTTCTATTGTTTCGTCGCATCGAAACACCTGCGGATGGACCGGGGTGGAGCGGGAAAGGATTCAGCCATGAGCGACCCGACTAAGATTCTGTTGAGCGAGAAGGACATGCCGCGCCAGTGGTACAACATCCTGGCAGACTTGCCGCACGGCATGCGGCCGCCGCTGCACCCTGGAACCGGCAAGCCGGTCACCGCCGACGACATGGCGGCCATCTTTCCGATGAACCTGATCGAGCAGGAGATGAGCAGCCAGCGCTGGATCGACATTCCCGAACCGGTGCTGGAGAAGCTGTTCATGTACCGCCCCTCGCCGCTGGTACGGGCCCGCAACCTGGAGAAGGCCCTGGGCACCCCGGCGAAGATCTACTACAAGAATGAAGGCGTCAGCCCGGCTGGCAGCCACAAACCGAACACGGCCCTGCCCCAGGCGTACTACAACAAGGTCTTCGGCACCAAGCGCCTCACCACCGAGACCGGCGCCGGCCAGTGGGGCAGCGCACTCGCTTTCGCCTGCCAGCAGTTTGACCTGGAGTGCAAGGTCTACATGGTCCGCATCAGCTTCGATCAGAAGCCGTTCCGCAAGCTGATGATGCAGACCTGGGGGGCCACCTGCGTGGCCAGTCCATCCATGGAGACCGCGGCCGGTCGCGCCGTCCTGGCCAAGGACCCCGACACGCCCGGCAGCCTGGGCATCGCCATCAGCGAAGCGGTTGAGGACGCGGTTCGCACACCGTACTCGAAGTACTCGCTGGGCAGCGTGCTGAACCACGTCATGATGCACCAGACCGTGATTGGCCTGGAAGCTCAGAAGCAGATGGCCACCATCAACGCCTACCCCGATGTCGTCATCGGCTGCGCCGGCGGCGGCTCTAACTTCTGCGGCATTGCCCTACCGTACGTCTGTGACAAGATCCACGGCAAGACCGTCCGGATCATCGCGGTCGAGCCGACCGCCTGCCCCACCATGACTCGGGCGCCCTTCGTCTACGACTTCGGCGACACCGCCATGACCACGCCGTTGCTGCCCATGCACTCGCTCGGACATACGTTCATGCCGGCGCCGGTGCATGCGGGCGGACTGCGCTACCACGGCATCGCGCCGATCGTCAGCCAGTTGCTGCTCGACAAGCTGATCGAGGCGCGCGCCTATCCGCAGCTCAAGTGCTACGCCGCGGCCATGCTCTGGTGCCGCACCGAAGGCTTCATCCCGGCCCCGGAGACCTCCCACGCCATCGCCGTGGCCATCGATGAAGCCAATCGTGCCAAGGAAGAGGGCAAGGAGAGAACCATCCTGCTGTGCTGGAGCGGACACGGCCTCATGGACCTGAAGGGCTACGAAGCCTACATGAGCGGCAAACTCAAAGACTTCGAGCTGCCGCAAGAGGACATCGAGAAAGCCCTCGCCGAGATCAAGGACTACCCGAAGCCCTGAGCCAAACCCGAGGGCAGGTGACCGAAGGGCTAGCATACCCCACACTCGACGTGGCGGGGTGCCGCAGGACCGAAAACAAAGAACCCGAGGGGCGCTCTGGCCTCTCGGGTTCTTCGTTTCAGGCTTCGCCCTGACCGGGGCGCTTCAGGTATCCATCGTGTAGCCGACCTTGATGGTCACCTGCCAGTACAGATTGTCCGCGTCATGCAGGTAGCCACGCGTGGCCAGGACCTCGAACCAGCGGATGTTCTTGACCAGGGTCTTGGCCTTGGCCAGCGCCGCCTTGACCGCCTGGTCGGTCCCTTCCGTCGAGGACCCCGTCAACTCCAGCGAACCATAGACATGATCTGCCATCTTGTGCTCCTTCCATTCCCCGGTTGCTCCGCGGCCCTAACGACCGCCGTGGTCGCGGCAGGGCCTCTCCGGCGCCGGTGTCGCCAGGCCTTGGACGCCTGCGGGGCGGCGAAGGTTGCGGGACGGGTGGGCGCAGGTCAGTTCCGTAGGTGGTGACACCTCAGGGCCTAGGGTTCAGGAAACGGCGAGACGGCGAGACGGGGAAACGGCGACTGGAGGAGA
>CAIZKT010000914.1:0-2224 GCA_903933565.1 uncultured Victivallales bacterium
AGGATGCCGAGCATAGCCAGGACTTCGTCGTGGGTCACGCCGCAGTTCTCGAAGGCCAGCACGAGCCCGGCCTCGCGGGCCCGCTCGGCCAGCGGCAGGAAGCGGTCGAGGACCTGCTGCTGTTCGTCGGGGCGCACGGCCAGCGCGCCGGCGAGGTCGCGTTCGGGCTGCCAGTAGAAGAAGGAGCGGACCAGGGTGCAATCCAGGGCCTCCGCGGCACGGATAATGCCCTCCAGTTTGGCCGCCTCGGCGCGGCAGCGCTCCGCATCCGGCAGGTGCACCTTGGCCAGGGAGGACTCGATGCAGCCCACCCGCATGCCATGCGCATCCAGGAGTTGGCGCAGCTCGCGCAACTTGGGGTCGGTCAGCGCCTCGATGGCGCGGTTGAAGACGCGGCCGCGCAGGTCGACGGTGTCGATGCCCCACTCACGCAGCACGGGCACCGCCTGGGTCACATCCTGGCCCAATTCATCGGTGAAGACGGACAGTTTCATCGGGGTCTCCTTACGCTCCGGCGATGCGGGGCATGCGCAGTGATTCGCTCTGCAGGCAGGCTTGCATGAACTGGTGGAGCAGGTCAGCCTTGACGCTGGCGGCGCCTGATTCGTGCCACAGGTTACGGACTTCGCCAGGGTCTTCCAGCAGGTCGAAGAGCTCGCCGTCGGCGCCGTCGCGGTAGACCGTGATCTTGTGGCGCGCGTTGACGTAGGTCCGCAGATGGAAGTGGCGCGTGCCGTGGTGGTTCTCGGTGATTGACCAGGTGCGGACCGGTTCGCCGGCAGTCCAGTTGGGGAGCTGGTCGAGGCCGGTCATGTGGAACGGGACCTCGCCTCCGGCGGCCGCGATGAAGGTGGGGGCGAGGTCGACGGAGTTCTGCAGGGACTGGCAGACCCGGTCGGCGGCGATGCGTCCCGGCCAGCGCACGATAAAGGGGACCCGCAGGAGGTCTTCGTAGTGGTGGATGGCCTTGGCGATGAGGCCATGCTGGCCGAGGAAGTGGCCGTGGTCGGTGGTGAAGACGACGAGGGTATTGTCGGCGATGCCGAGGCGGTCGAGGGTGTCGAGGATGCGCCCGATCTCCTGGTCCATGAAGCTGGTCATGCCGTAGTACACGGCCATGTCCCGGCGCAGTTCCTCGAGCTGGTGCAGGTGTGAGTGCCCGCCGTGGATCGCCTCGCCGCGGCGTGCTTCCTGCCAGTACTGCGGGTCACGCTCCTGGGTCTTGCGGAAGTGCAGCGGGTTGGCAGCATGTTCGCCCTCGACCAGGCGGCCGGGCTGCATGTCCTCCGGCCGATACTGGCTGGCCCAGGGCTCGGAGACGATGTAGGGCGGGTGTGGATCGTGGAAGCTGGCCCAAGCCAGGAAGGGTTGCCCTGCGGCGGTGGCCTGTTCGATTTGGGCGATGGTCCGCTCGCCGGTCCAGCGGGTGTAGTGGAACTCCTCGGGCAGGGCCCAGTGGCGGTTGGCGCGGAGGGCCGCCGCCTTCTCGCGGTTGATGGGCCAGTCTTCGAAGTACTCGCGCCAGTTCTTCAGGCCCTTCTCCTCCATCCAGAGCGCGTAGTGCTGGCCGGTGTGGGTTTCGCAGCCGTGCATGCGGGCGGTTTCGACGTGGCGGAAGCCGTACCAGGGGCCGTGGAAATGTCGCCAGAACTCCAGGTCCCGCAGGACCGGCTGACACTCGATGGATTCCATCCCGTAGCGGGTTGCCAAGGGCTGAAAGTGCGCCTTGCCGATCAGGCTGGTGGCATAGCCCAGTTCGGTGAGGGCGTCGCCCAGGGTCGGCACGTCCTCGAAGAGCTTCGTGCCGAGGCTCCAGGCGCCATGCTGGGAGGGGTACAGGCCGGTGATCCAGCTCGCCCGCGTCGGGGTGCAGGTCGGGTTGACGCAATAGGCCCGGTCGAAGCGCGTGCCCTCCCGGCACAGTCGGTCCAGAGCTGGAGTGCGGATACGATCGTTGACTACACCGAGCGTGCTGTAGTGCTGCTGGTCCGAGGTGATGAACAGGATGTTGGGGCGTGGTGGTGGCATGTCTGCGGCTCCTCGTCTGCCGACGTTTGCAGGCAGAACATAGGCGACAACGGAAGGCGCTGCAACCAGCGGCGGTGTGCGGTCAGGGCGGTTTCTGTTTCCGGGCGGCAGGCACCCTGCCCGGAACGGGCTTGGCAGCGCGGGCTCCAGGGGAGGGGGAATACCGCGAACCTGCCCGGAACGGGCTTGGCATCGC
>CAIZKT010000915.1:0-1534 GCA_903933565.1 uncultured Victivallales bacterium
GATGGCGATGATGGCGATCAGGTCGCACTCTCTGACCTTCATGATGGCCGGTCCAAAACGGGGGTGGCGGCTGTTCACCAAGAGCCGCCGGCGGCCAGGGCCCCGGGAACTCTCGGCGCGGTGTTGGTGGTGCTGTTGGTCTGAACGCATGCCGACAGTATCGAGTCCTGTTGGCAGAACCTGACCCGTAGTGGCCGCGGCATGGCGCGCGCCGCGTGGAGCAGTAGAACGGCAGGCGTGGACTGCATCGAGGACGGAATATGGGTTATGTTGCTCGCTACATGACCCGAATTCGGGAGGATGCGGTTCCATGTGGCACGATAGCGAAACCAATCGCGACTTCCTGAACTTCCAGGCGGTTGCCAAGACCGTGGCCGAACTGGTGGTGCAAGCCGAAGGCAAGCCGCTTTCCATCGGCGTCAGCGGTGGATGGGGTGTGGGGAAGTCGTCGATGGTCCGGCTGATCGCCGATGCACTACACGAACGTGGGCAGGACCGCTTTCTTTTCGTCGACTTCAACGCTTGGCTGTACCAAGGCTACGACGATGCCCGTGCGGCGCTGATGGACGTAATTGCGCGCACCCTCGTCGCGCATGGCGAGAAGAGCAAGGCCGGACTGCAGAAGGCCAAGGACTTGCTCAGGCGGGTTGATTGGGTACGCGCTGCCAGTATCACCGCTGGCTCAGCCATCGCCATGTCGATGGGGTTGCCGCCGCTCGGCCTCGTCGGCGATGTCGTCAGAGCGGCCAGGGGGTTTGCGGATGGGGATGTGTCCCAAGAGGACATCGATGCTGCCAAGGGCGCGAGCGAGAAGGCCATCGAAGCCGGCAAAGGGCTCATCAGGCCGAGGAAGGTCGAATCGCCGCCAAAGGAGATCCAGGATCTCCGGGAGCACTTCCGGTCTACCCTTGAGGAGATGAACGTCACCTTGGTTGTGCTGATCGACGACCTAGACCGCTGCCTACCCCCTACAGCAATAGCCACGCTTGAGGCCATCCGCCTGTTCCTCTTCCTCGACCGGACGGCTTTCATAATTGCGGCCGATGACCAGATGATCCGGCATGCCGTCCGGGCACACTTCAGGGACGTGACCCTGGACGACGATCTGGTCACAAACTACTTCGACAAGCTCATTCAGGTGCCCATCCGAGTCCCTCCTCTCGGCACGCAAGACGTGCGCGCATACCTCATGCTCCTGTTCGTCGAGAACAGCGGTCTGTCTGTGGAGGTCCGCAACCGCGTTCGCGAACGGGTTTGTGCGCAGTTGGCGGCATCCTGGCAGGGGAAACGCGTGGACCGGGCGTTCATGACCTCAGTGATCCCTGAGTGCGCCGGTGCGTTGCGCGCGCAGTTCGACCTAGCCGACCGACTCGCGCCGCTCATGACAACCGCAAAGCAGATTGCCGGTAACCCGCGACTGATAAAGCGTTTCCTCAACACGCTGTACATGCGGCTGGCTGTGGCGCGGGTGCAAGGTGTTTCGGTCGATGAGGCACCCCTGGCCAAGATGCTCCTGTTTGAGCGGTGTGGCCAC
>CAIZKT010000916.1:0-6948 GCA_903933565.1 uncultured Victivallales bacterium
CCCACGCATTCCCTGGCTCTACGGACTGAAGCTCGACTTCCGCTTCCGCTGAGGTCACAGTCCAAAGAACAGGCCCCGGAAAATGCTTGCCGCGTCGGACGAGGGGCGGAATGGGAAGCGCTTTGGGTCATACGAGGTTGCTGCAAGTCTCATACAAGCAAACCCCTACGGAGCTGACTTGCGCCCGCGGGCAGGCGTTGCACTTGTTCCGGCCGGTTCTACGGTATCTGACGGTTGCCAAGACCGGAAGACTCATGCGGCAGGGCGGAAGGCGAGCACTCCCGCGAGCCTTCTCAGGGTTCTGCAAGAGTCTCCGGGCGCTTCCACCGGTTCGCCCTTTGCGTCGGTTCCATACTGCACTGACCATTCGGTGCGAGGAAGCCCAAGCCGCAGGCAGACTTGGGCGACGCAGCCCGGACGGCCGTCAGGGTGGAGTTGGGGGGCTTGCCGACCGCACGGCAGAGTTGCGCCCCGGCTTGCAGCGCGCTTTCTGGGGTGAAAGACGGTTGCAGAGGCCGTTTCCGACCACCAAAGTGTACTCGCCTTTCTGAGCCGCCGCCGACTATCGGTGTTCGGCACCCAGCGCGCCGCGTTGCAGGGGCTCGGCGGCACCCACTACCTCTACCTCGTGTTCGAGGGGGGCGTCGGGATCTGCAACCTGGAGCGCTTGCGCTTCCCGGCTGGCGGGTAAGTCACGGGAGGCCCACAGGCGTACGCTGGGAAGGCAAGAACGCGGGATGAACGATGGAGAAGACAGCATGCAACGCCTGGCCTTGGTCGGATTGGCGATGGTCTGCTGCTTGTCAGCCCCGGCGGCGGTCGAGTTCTGCGTGGCCCCAACGGGCAAGGATGACGCCCCGGGGACACTGGAGCGCCCCTTTGCCACGGTGGAGCGCGCCCGCGATGCCATTCGCGCCCTGAAGAAAGCCGGGCCGCTTCAGGAAGCCGTGACGGTTCAGATACGCGGCGGGACCTACTTCCTAGGGGATACGCTGGTCTTCGATCCCGGGGATTCAGGGACCGAACAGGCCCCGGTCATCTACCAGGCATATCCCGGAGAGGAACCGCTGCTCAGCGGTGGCGTGACGATTTCCGGGTGGCGAGAGGTGGCCGCAGGCCGGTGGGAGACGACACTGCCGGACGTGGCGGCAGGCACGTGGTGGTTCTCCCAGTTGTATGTCAACGATCAGCGCCGGCCGCGGGCCTTCCTCCCCAAGCAAGGGTACTACTACATCGAATCTGAGGCCCCGCCCACGCGACAGTACGCGCCGGAGGGGTGGCAAAAGCCGGGCTCCGACCGGTTTGTCTATCGGGAGGGCGATATCCGCTCCGACTGGCACAACCTGGGCGATGTGGAGATCATGACCTTCCACTTCTGGACCATGGATCGCATCCAGGTCAGGGAGGTGGACCCGGCCAAGAGAGTGGTGACTCTGCGGGGACCGACCCACAGTCAGGAGCAGGCGCCCTTGGACTACAACACCTGGTACCGGGTGGAGAACGTGAAGGAGGCCCTGACCGAACCAGGGGAGTGGTACCTGGATCGCAAGACCGGGGTCCTGACGTACCTCGCCAAGCCCGGGGAGGACCCCGCGCGGGCCACGATCATCGCCCCCCGCCTGTCGCGCCTGGTCACCTTCCAGGGCGACCTCGCGGGGGGGACGTTCGTGGACCACATCATCCTGCGCGGTCTGACTCTGGCGCACTCCTCCTGGAACATGCCGGCCAGCGGATACACGGGCTACTGGCAGGCTGATGCCGGCTTCAAGAGCGCTGGGCCGGGCTTGGATGGCGCCGTCACTGGCATCAATGCGCGTCATTGCGCCCTGGAGTCCTGCGTTGTTCGCCATACGGGCGCATACGCCGTGCAGTTCTCCGACGGCTGCAAGTTTGACCGGATCGAGTCGTGCGAACTGGTCGATCTGGGCGGCGGCGGTGTGAAGGTCGGCCCCTTCGAGAGCGACGACGCGCGAAAGAGCGCTGAGGGCTGCACCATTCGTGACACCTTGATCGCTCACGGCGGCCGGGTGCATCCGGCCAGCGTTGGCGTCTGGATCGGTCATGCCGACAGAAATACCGTGGAGCACAATCACATCGCCGACTTCTATTACTCCGCAATGTCGATCGGCTGGAGCTGGGGGCACGACAAGAGCGCTGACCGCAACCTGATCGCCGACAACCTGATTGAGAACATCGGGCAGGGCGTGCTCAGCGACATGGGCGGCATCTACCTGCTTGGCCATGCGCCCGGCACGGTGGTGCGCGGGAACACCATTCACGACGTCAGCCGGGCGCGCTACGGCGGCTTCGGCATCTATCTCGACGCCTGTAGCGCCTTGGTCACGGTCGAGAACAACCTGGTGTACCGGACCGAAGACGCCGGCCTGAACCAAAACTTCGGTCACGACAACACGATACGGAACAATGTCTTTGCCTATGGGCAGCGTGGCCTACTCAGGTTCGGCGACCTGAAGAATGGCGCTACTACGTTGGAGGGGAACATTTTCCTCTTGCGCCAGGGCCACAGATTAGTGCTGCACCAGGCGCCAGCCGACGACAAGAACGTCTACAAGCGGAACGTCTACTGGGCGGAAAAGGGCCAAGACGACCTGACGTTCCCCGGCCGGGTCAAGCTCGAGCAATGGCGGCTGCGCGAGCCTGATGCGCTCGTGGCCGATCCGCAGTTCGTGAACCCGTCGCAGGGTGATTTCCAGCTCAATCCCCAGTCGCCGGCGATCGCCCATGGCTTCGTCCCCTGCGACTTCAGCAAGGCCGGACGGCTGGCCAAGGCGAACCGCACGGCAGGACTGTCGGCCGTCGCGCGTGTCTTTCCTCCTGCCCCGCCGCCGCAGGAGTCCAAGGCCATTGACGAGGGGTTCGAGGCTCTTGCGGCCGGGCAGGCATGGATCGCACCGTCGCCGTGGAAGGTCTATGTCGCTCCGGGCTCTGCTCAGAGCATTACCGTGACCGACGAAACGGCGGCTGGGGGACGTCTGAGTCTGAAGTTCGTGGATACGCCGGAGGGCCTAGCGTGGGTGCCCCACGTCTGCACGTACACACTACATCATGAGAGCGGTGTCATCCGCAGCAGCTTCGATCTGCGGGTGGAACCCGGGGCGCACATGGTCTGGGAATGGCGCGACTGGGCGGGTGAGCTACTCACCGGCCCGCGGTTGGAAGTGCAGCCGGATGGCACGCTGATGGCTGGAGAGACCAAGCTGACCACCTTGCCGCACAGCCAATGGACTCGACTTGAGATCGTCTGTGGGCTCGGCCCGCAGGCCACCGGAAGTTATTCGGTGGCGGTGACGCTT
Source organism: uncultured Victivallales bacterium (assembly GCA_903933565.1). Classification (GTDB taxonomy): domain Bacteria; phylum Verrucomicrobiota; class Lentisphaeria; order Oligosphaerales; family JAFGRS01; genus CAILUI01. The sequence continues at coordinate 3,315 of CAIZKT010000916.1, forward strand.
CCCCGTGCGAACGAACCCCTGCGGTTTGAGGCGCTGAAGTTCCCGGCCGGTTTCCAGGTGCTAACCTGGGCCGGCTTCATTTCCGTGAGCGAGGCCCCTGCCGTGTACTACATCGACAACCTGCGACTGGCGAAGGACCCGAAGTGAACGGAGGAGAAGACAGTATGCAACGCCTGGCCTTGGTCGGATTGGCGATGATCTGCTGCTGGTCAGCCCCGGCGGCGCTCGAGTTCTGCGTGGCCCCAACGGGGAAGGACGGTGCCCCGGGCACGCTGGAGCGGCCCTTCGCCACCGTGGAGCGCGCCCGGAATGCGCTTCGCGAACTGCGGGCAGCGGGTAAACTCACTGGCCCGGCCACCGTCTTCCTGCGTGGTGGGGTGTACGCACTCCCGCAGACGCTGAAACTCGAGGCCCTGGACTCGGGTACGGCTGAATCCCCGGTGGTCTTTCGCGCCTACGGTGACGAAAAGCCCGTGCTGAGCGGCGGCAAGGCCATCACGGGGTTCGCGCCGGGCGAGGGGAAGATCCTGAAGACGGACCTGGCGGTGCAGGGACTCAAGGGCGTGAGCTTCAAGCAGCTCTTCCTGGGCGGCCAGCGGATGGTGCTGGCGCGGTATCCCAACCTCGACCCGGCGAACCCGATCACCGGCGGCTGGGCCTACGTGGATCTCAAGGCGCCGGCAGTGGGCACAGGCTTTGCCACCTCCCCGACCGGCAAACGGATACTGTACTACCGTGAGGCCGATGCCCGGCAGTGGCGCGACCCGGCCCAGGGGCGCATCTGCATCTTCCCCAGCTTCGAGTGGTGGAACGACTTCAGAGTGATCGAGTCCGTAGACCCGGCCCAGCGCACGATCACCCTGACCAAGGACTGCTCGTACCGGATCAGCCCCGACGACCGCTACTACGTCATGGGCCTGCGCGAGGAACTGGATGCCCCCGGTGAGTGGTGGCTGGACGAGAAGGAGAGCGTGCTGTGGTTCTGGCCGCCGAAGCCGCTCGAGGGGGAGACGGTCTGCGTGCCGGTGCTGCAAACGATCCTGCAGCTTGAGGGCACGCGCCACGTGACCGTGCAGGGGCTGGGGTTCGAGGTCTGCGACGGTACTGCCGTGCAGATGACCAACCCGGAGAACTGCCTGCTGGCCGCCTGTACCATCCGCAACGTGGGCGAGTACAACGGCTCGGGTGTGGCCGTGTCCGGCGGCAGGAACAGCGGCGTGGTCGGCTGCGACATCAGCGAGACCGGCCGGGATGGAATTAGCCTGTATGGGGGTGACCTCATCACCCGTACTCCCGCCGGCAACTACGCCGAGAACAACCACATCTGGCACCCCGGCGTCTTGTACAAGCAGGGCTCCGGGATTGCCGTCGGTGGCGTGGGCAACCGCGTCTCGCGCAACACCATTCACGACACACCGCGTTACGCGATCGGGCTTGGGGGATGCGACAACGTCATCGAGCTGAACCACGTCCACCACACGTGCCAGGAGACCACAGACTGTGCCGCGATCAATGGCGGGGCCACGGACTGGCGGCAAATGCAGGGCCTGGTCATCCGCCACAACTTCGTCCACGATGTCATCGGCCGCGGGCGGGTCAACGGGGAGTGGCGGGCGCCGCACTTCGCCTTTGGCATCTACCTGGACTGGAGCACCAGCGGCAGCCACACCTACGGCAATATCGTGGCCCGCGTGCCACGAGGCGGCATCTTCCTGCACGACGGCCGTGACAACCTGTTCGAGAACAATATCATCGTGGACTGCGGCGAGTCGCAGATCGACTTCTCCGGTTGGACCGTGGACCACTTCTTCTGGAAGCGGGGCCTGGAGGTGTTCGGCTGGGCCAAGCAGTACGAAGCGGTCGCCGGCCAGCCCGGCTGGAAGCGGGAGGGCAGCACCCTGCGCGACCCGCGCACCGCCTCCCTGCCCGACGGCCGGACCATGCACCACAACCGAGTGCGCCGGAACATCCTGGTCTCCCGCGATTCTGAGGCGAAGGCGATCCTTTACCGCGGCGCCTCGTTCCCTGACAACCCCTCCGATGAGAACCTGGTGTGGCAGGGGGGCCAGCCCGTGCGTACCGGCCAGTTCGCCGTCCGGGAGAGCACCGGCCCGAACCTGGTCGCCAACGGCGGTTTTGAGGAAGGCGACGGCCCCGTTCTGCCGCCGGGCTGGACCTGCCGTCTGCCGCTGCCCGAGTCCAAAGCCGAAGCGGTCAGCGACGTCGTGCATGGCGGCCGCCGCGCCCTGCGCCTGCGGGCGGTGGCGTCCCCCACGCTCGAAGGGAGACCGCCGTGGGAACGACAGGTCATGCCGGAGAGCGTCCCTATCCCGACCGTCGTCCCCGGCCGGGCCTATCGCCTCTCTGTGTGGCTCAGGGCGGAGGGCAAAGCCCTGCCGGTGACCGTGGAAGCCCTCTGCTACAAAGCCGGTGCCTGGGATGTACGCTTCAACCGCGACGTGCAAACGGGACCAGACTGGGGCCGACACGAGGTGGCCTTCCGCTTGCCACAGCCGGGTGATGCCAACTACCACGAGGGGATGGAGCGGACCTTCTACGTCAGGCTGATGCTACGCCGTGACGACGGGGTGCTCTGGGTCGATGACGTGGAACTGCAAGAGGCGATCCTCATGGACGAATGGGAGGCCTGGCAGGCACAGGGCATGGACCTGCACTCCCTGGTCGCCGACCCGCTCTTCGTGGATGCCGCCAAGGACGACTATCGACTCAGGCCGGAGTCGCCCGCGCTCAAGCTCGGATTCGAGCCGATCCCGGTCGAGAGGATAGGGTGCTATGCCGACCCGCTGCGGGCCCGTTGGCCGCTCGCCGGCCAGTGAATGCCGGCCGACATCACGTCGGCGGCGGTGGTGGTCGTGATGCACCGCGCCGCCGCGAGACGCGGCATGGATAGCGGTGCGTTGGTATGCCCGCTTTCAGGGGCATGTTCGCCAGGGCAAGGGCTGCCCGTCCGTGCGGCGTACGCAACCGGCATGGCCACCTACATGCGGCTCTCGGTAGCGTGCTGGCGGTAGGCCCGCGGCGAGAGGCCGTAGGCCCGTTTGAAGGCACGGCTGAACCCGTAGATGCTGGTGTAGCCGCAGCGGTTGGCGATCTCACCCACGGGAGCGGGGTCGCGCGTGAGCCCCGCCGCCGCGTTACCCAGCCGGACACGCTCATGGCTGGCTCCTGATACGTCTCCAGCAGGGCCGCGAGCAGACCCCGATCATCCGCCGCCGACAGGAAGTTCAGCCCGAACTGCCGGTGCCCCGTGTCCGTTCGGAGCCGGTGCGTCCGCCCTGGCGACAGCACGTGCACATGGCCGGCGGTCACCGGCCGCCACCCGGGCCACCAGTCCACCTCCAAGACGCCTTCGAGAACGGGAATGGCCTGCAGGTACTCGTGTCCGTGCCAGTCCAGGAACGACCGGGGCGGCCAGGCATGGCGGTTGAAATCTCCCCATGGCCGGACCCTGACGAACGATATCTGGGACGAAGCGACAAGAGACTGGGACTTGGGCGCAGGTCAGTTCCTTAGGGGTTTCGGTTTCGATCGTCTCCGCGTCCGGCGAGCAGAACGGGTCACGTGACTCTTGAGGGAGACTTCCGGCGGGACTGGTCGCGAATGTCAGACGCCG
>CAIZKT010000917.1:0-3324 GCA_903933565.1 uncultured Victivallales bacterium
CCCTTGAGGCGAGGAGCCAGCTGGTCGACGAAGGCCTTGACCTCCGGGTGGTCGGGGAAGTCCTTGCGCAGATCCTCCAGATCGCGCAGCAGATGGGCGTAGCAGTACTGGCGCCTGATGGGCAGGCCGTTGTAGCCGGCGTAGCGGTCGGTGACCAGCACCCCCAGCAGTCTCAGGGAGCCCAGTAGTTCCTGCGGCACGCTGCCGGCGCGGGTGCCGCGGAAAGCGTAGACGACGGTGTCCAGGGATCGCAGCAACCAGGCATAGCCGCTGACCCCGTCGTTGCGCCAGGTGGTCTCGTCGCCGAAGATCACGGAGGCGGCCCTGAGCTGTTCGAGCAGCCCGGGCAGAGCCGGCGCCAGCACCCTGGCCAGGCGGTGCATGGCGGCGACCAGCGTGCTCTTATTCAGGCCGGTGATGCGCACGATGTGGCCCAGAGTCAGGCCCTGGAGGTAGTGCATGCAGGCCACGGTGGCCAGGACGCTGTTCTCCAGCATCATGCCGGGCAACGCCACCGGGTTGGGCGGCCGGACAGTCCTGCGGCAGTGCGGACACCAGCACTCCTCGCTGACCGTGGTGCGTGAGGCGGGAACCGCGGGCTCCCAGGACACGGTACGGCGCCGGCGCCGGGATGGCTTCTGGAGCGGTCCGCCGCAGTCGGGGCAGCGACAGGGGGCCGGAAGCAGCAGATCGGGGAGGGTGCGCATCTGCGTGGTGGCGCGGCGGCCGTGTCCTTCGTGCCCCTTCTTCGCGCCGCCTTTGCGGGCCTGGTTCTCGGCGCTGGAACGGGTCTTGAACGGTTCTTTCGACGACGAGGTCGATGAACCGAAGGGCTTCTCGTGGATATGGCGGTCCTGCCGCCCCAGGGTCTCTTTCAGACGTGCCACCTGGGCCCTGAGCTGAACACGCTCGCGCTTCAGCCGGTCGATCTGCTGCATCTTCTTCAGGCAGCCGTTGCACATTCGCAGATCCCGCAGAGCCATCAGCGCTGCCCCCCTCTGCTGCGCACGAACTGGGCCCCTGCCTCGAACAGCAGCCGGTCGATACTGCGGCCGTTCTCCAGCCGTCGACGCAACTCCGGCACCAGATCCCGCGGCACGTGCAGGCAGCGCCGACGCCCCTCGGAGTCGGAGTACACGTAGATGAAGGAAGGGTGGCGCTCGCCCGCGGCGCACTTCGCACAGCCTTTGCGGGTGCAGGGCTTGCGCACCTCCGCGACGGTGCCACGCGCGGCGGGCAGATGTTCAGCGATTTGTGCTGCCAGGTCTTTCACGGTACCGACCTCCCGGCCCGGAGCAGGCCGATATATATGATAGCATATACGTACCATTCGGGAAAGTCAAGAGGCTTCTGCGCATTTTCCATAAATTTCGTCATGGGTGGAATCGACGACCCGCGCGGTAGAACCCAGGGCGACCCCGGCCCCAAACCAGCAGGCCCCCCCATCCAGTGACCCATTACCACTGCGAGTGGTCAATGCGGACGCAGCCGGAGTCGACCTGGGCAGTATGAAGCACTCGGTCTGCTGCCCGCCGGACGAAGACGGGTCGATCAACGTTCGGGAGTTCGCGAGCGACACCCCGTCTCTGGAAGCCCTGGCCGACTGGCTGTCGTCGCGCGGTGTCAGGACGGTGGCGATGGAGAGCACCGGGGTGTACTGGATCCCGTTGTTCGAGCTGCTGGCGGGCCGGGACTTCGATGTGGTGCTGGTCGACACGCGAAGCCTGTCGCGCGTTCCCGGACGCAAGACCGACATTCTGGACTGCCAATGGATCCAGCAACTGCACGCCTGCGGGTTGCTCAAAGGGGCCTTCCGTCCGGGCGATGACATTGTGAGGTTCCGCGCGCTGGCGCGCCTGAAACGCACGCTGGTGCGGGAACAGGCCGACTGGGTGCGCCGCATGCAGAAGGAGCTTGACCAGATGAACGTGCGCGTACACCGGGCCGTCTCGGACATCACCGGCGTGACGGGCCTGGCCATGCTGCATGCCATCGTCGCGGGCGAGCGCGACCCGGAGAAGCTTGCGGCTCTGCGCGACAAGCGCTGCCGTCTGGATGCCGAATCCATGCGGCGCGAACTGACCGGCACCTGGCGCGAGGAACACCTGCAGAGCCTGGCCATCGGGCTGAAGACCTACGAGTTCCTCTCGGCACGCATTACGGAAGTCGACGGCCTGATCAAGCCTCTTCTGGAAAGCTTCGCTGCCGAGGCGCAACACCATGGCCAGGCGGCTCCGGAACCGGCTAGCGCCAGCAAAGCCAAGACGATACGCGCGCGCGGTCAGGAGCCCATGCGACAGGCTCTCTACGCGATGTGCGGCTCCGATCTGACCCGCATTGACGGCGTCTCGGTGGAGACCGCCCAGACGGTGCTCAGTGAAGTCGGCCATGATCTGAGCAAGTTCGAGACCGAGAAGCAGTTCATCTCGTACCTGCGCTTTGCGCCCGGCACGGCGGTCAGCGGCGGCAAGCCGGTGCGCAAGGGCCGCAAGAAACTGCTGGGCTGCAGCCGCGTGCGGGAGGCGCTGCGCATGTCCGCGCTGGCCGTGCGCAACTCGCACACGGCACTGGGGGGATACTACCGCAGCATCGCCTACCGCAAAGGGGCCAACGTGGCGGTGTTCGCCATTGCCCGCAAAATCGCCCAGCACATCTACCGCATGCTGCGGTACGGCGCCGATTTTGAGGACGCCGGCCTCGATGCCTACGAGGAACGTTGCCGTGAAAGGCGGATACGCAATCTCAAGAACAATGCCCGAACTCTGGGCTACACGGTCACGGCCTGTGCGGCGGAGGCCGGCACCTGACCGGCAGCACTCCGACGCTTGACGCATAGCCTGCAACACCGTGAGAAACCCCATCCATGCGACCGGCGGAAAAAAGCCTTTGGCAGTCAAGACCCATTTCCCAATGGTGCACACTGCCCCATGTTCAGCGTGGTTCCGGGACGGCATCATACCAGTGGTGAGGAAATCTCCCCCATACAAGAGTCGAATGACCGTGCCACCCCGGGCCAAAGGCCCTTCCGAGTCGACCAGAAGCAGAGGTGATTTGTGAGTGCTTAGCCGGTCCGCCATCCACCAAGTCTCATACAAGGGTTCAGGGTGAAGCTGCGGCCGGACATAGTCGAATGAGACTTGCCGCCGCGGTTCCCATTCCGATCCGGCCGGTACGCGCCGGATCGCCTGGAGGGCGGCCCTGTCGAAGACCGCGAGACTGTCGAATCGGCGTGGTCGCCGCGGCGCCGACGCAGCGGCGCCCTCCAACGCCCTTCGTCAGCCGCGGCGGACGAAGGACGGAATGGGAAGCCCCTTGTGTCCTACG
>CAIZKT010000918.1:0-6962 GCA_903933565.1 uncultured Victivallales bacterium
AAGTCGTCATAGAAAGCCCGCTGCCGCGCCAGTAAACCTAGCGTCTTCTGGAGCTCAGCCTGCAGCTCCCGTACCCTGTCCGGGTTGTGATCGGTCATAGACCAGCCGCCCTTTCCGGCGGATGCTCTCGGCATGCACCGACTCGATCTTCTCGATCTGTACCAAGTCCAATGGCAACGACGTCAGCCTCTCGGCCTCGCCAAACATGGCAAAGAAGCGTTGCGGCTCGGTCACGCCCTCTACCGCGATATCAAGATCAGACACCTCACTGAAGCCGCGACCGTGGACCAGCGACCCCCACTGCCAGACCCGCGTCGGCGCATACGTGCTCACGATCATCTCGATGACTGCCGCCGCCTCTCGCCGAGCCTGCTCCAGCCGCTGCGCCAACTCCGCCTCATGCGCCTGGGAACGCACCTGCAACCGCCGCGCTGCCGCGGCGTAATCGAACCCCGCCGTCGTCACCGCTTTCCCCAACTGTTGATGTCGTCCGCCGTATTGGCCGCGGTGGCTGCGGTGCCAAGATTATCGATGCTAGTGTCAACGGCAGGGAAGGTCTTCTTGTCGTGCCCCCTGGACCAGAGGTGGTAACCCTCCGGATACGGTACGTTCGCCGCATCGGCAGTCGCGTACAGGAACGGACGCTCCCAGCCATCAAGATACCCTACCGTGGGGCCGTAGCCCTCCAGATACGGCCGACCGGTTTGGGTGTGGGTAAACGCGGTAAAATTAACAGCCACGGCCGGGGCTTGCTGTGGGTAATAGCCGCGGTCTTGGAAGTGTTCCTGCAGGGCCATCATCATGGCCTCCATGCGCGCTTTCGTTTTCGCCTCGTGCATGTTCCGAGAAACAACACTCGTAACGCCTACCAGCAGCGCGGCCATGATGAAGATGATCGACATGACCGCGAGCAACTCAAGCAGAGTGAACCGCGCTGTCTTGTGAGACCTCATAGAGTGCCCATCCAGAATGCCAGGTTCACGTTGGGGTGTCACTTCTGCGCCCGGGCTGCCGGTGCTGCCTGAGGAGTGCGACCGGAGGACTGCTGCGCGCCCCATTGCTTGATCTCCGCGTCGGTCATACCCAGCGTGGCCACCATGATGTCGTGCGCGTACCAACTCCGGGGTACTGTCTGACCGACAATCTCCGCGATGCGTGCGTCGTAGGTGCGCAGACGTATCAGGGCGTCTCGCACTCCCTTCATGTCACCATTCTTGTAGCACCCCAAAAACCGCCGGTTCTCGTTGCCACACTCGGTGAAGAGTTCGGCGACGGTGCGGAAACGCTTGCGCGCGTTCTCATCACCTGCCTTGGCCGCGGCCTCAGCCTTCTTTCCGATGGATGCAGCCGCCTCGCGGTTGTACTCAATGTCGGTCTGGTTGCCGGCGATGATCGGGGCAAAAATGGCCGCCTGGACCTGCTCGCGGCTGGCCTTGGTCTTGTCAGCCCATGCAGCGATGGCCCCGAGGCGCGCAGACTCCTTCTGGGCCGACGTCAGGGGCTTGGTCGGCTCAACCTTCTTTGCGATGGTGTCGGTGACCTTCGCCGTAGTCTCAGTCACCTTTGCGGTAGCGTCAGTCATTTTCGTGACGGTGTCCGTGGCCGACGGAGCGGCTACCTGCGCCCTCCCGGTCAGAGCGACAGTCACGCCCAACCCGATCATGATGCTGATCCAGACCCGCAACATGAATCAGTCCTCCAGATACTCGAATGAGGCAATGCGGAACTGGTTGGTGGCGGCGTCCCGCCACACCAAGGCCATCACCTTCTGCTCCGCCATGGGCCGACAGTAGCGGCCGGCGAGGTACTCGATCCAGTCGCGCGGGCAGGTTGCCGCAGTCATTCCAGCGGGAAGACCGCCCACGTCCTGGACCGCCTTGGCACAGACGATGATCGTGTAGTAACTGATGCGATCATTGAGCAGGCCGACCAGCTTACAGGGCGCCTCCTCCCGAAGCGCATCACTACCGCGAGCGCCCAGCAACGAGTCCACCGCGCTGCTGACACCGCCGGTGGTCAGGGGGTCGTAGCGGACGATGGCAGCCCTGCCGAAGACCGCTCCTGCGGCGTTAGTCCACGTGGGGGACGCGCCGGCGAGATCTGCGGCTGCCGCGACCAGCGCCGCGTTGTTAATCAACTCGGTTCCCGGGCCCCCGCTCCAAGCGTTCGGGTCCAAGTAGGTGGTACCCATGCGCACCCCCTGCAGCAGCGGTTTCCAGACAGGGGGCTGGACGCTCCAGACGTTGATGCCACCACGCGACGTGAGCGGGGATACCGCAGGCGGGAGTGTCAGCTTGACCTGGTTGAGCAGTGGCCAATCCCCGTAGCTGTAAAGGCCGACATTGGCCACGGTCTGGTCACTGCCGTGCAGGTTCAACGTCTGCCAAGGCTTCCCGCGGCTAATGGCCCCGAGTTCCCAGAAGGAAACCACGGCGCCGTTGCGGATGAACGGGGTCGACCAAGTCACCGGGTCGGCGCTGCCCTCGGTATCGCCGTTGCCGGGGTCAACGCACTCGGTATTGCGATGAGACCCAGTGGGGACCCCTGGAGTGCCCGATGCCGGGTTGGCTGTGTTGTTACTGGTGAACGCGCCCCACGACCAGCCATCGGCGAAGGCCGTGTTGCAGCGCGGGTCGTTGACACCCGCCGAAATCTCCTGGCCCTGGTTATTGATCAGGACAGTCGTCTTGGGACAGGTTCCAAGGTCCGCACAGTCCCACAGCGTAGCCGCGCTCAGCCCGCCGGCCGACTGGCTGACGGCAACGCGAACGTCCAGGATCGACAGCGTCAGCGTGCTCCCGCCGACCGGCAATATGCCAGGGCCAAAAGCGATCTTGGGGATCACAGACGTAGCCCAGGCTGTGGTCGTGTAGTCGCGGCTGGCCACACTGACCCCACCCCAGTGGCAGGTGGAATAGAACTCCCGCGGGTTGGCGGGATCATCGCTTGCAGTCAGCGTCACGCGAGCGCAGAGGTCGACATCGCATCCCAAAGCCCGAACGGTCTGGTAGACGTTGATCAACTCCACCGCGCCGTCAAAGGTGAAGTCGACGTCGGCGCCGACCACCCCTAGGCCAGGCTGCGTGCGCGGCGTGATCTGCGCGGTACCACGCACCCACACCTCGTTGATGTAAGGCACATCCTCGCAGCCGACGTAGGTGGCCGTGCCCACCGTGAAGGGGGCCACCGGCGCGGTGTAGTTATTCTGTGTGTCGGTGGCGGGAACCCCGGCCCCGCTGGCCTCGACGTCCGCGTCCATATAGTCGATGAAGTTGGCGGTCACCTGATCGCGCACGCTCGCATCGATCTTCCCGAACCACGGAATGCCGACGCTCGCGCTGTAGGGCGAGGTGACGGCAACCAGGCCGGTCGGGAAGATCCCCATGGTGTTCCAGTCGATGGCATTGATATCACAGCGCCAGTTGAGAGCCCCGCCCGCAGTATCCGAGTAGGCCTCGGGTTCCTCAACACTGAAAGGCCGCAACGACCAGATGAAGCGGTTGACCCACGCCTGGTTCAGCGTCAGCGGCGTGGGCAACTTGAAGCGGTTCATGATGTTGTAGAGCGAGTCCCAGCGGCCCGGGTTGCTCATGCGCAACTGGAAGGCATTGCCATAGAGATACGCGGCGCCGTAGAGAGTGCTTCCATAGGAGAAGTCCGGGTTGTTCTCGGTGAACACGTCGGACATGGAGATCTCGCCGGGATACAGGCCCAGCCGGGTGTCGGGCGTCGACGTATCCTCGGTGGGCGTCGGCGTGATGCCGTAGGCACCGCCCACCGCCAGACTCGGGTCAATCTTGCCGGTCTCATCGATGACCAGGTAGGCCACTAGGCCGATGCAGGACTCTGTACCCGCCCCGTGGTTCACCGTGATCGGGATCCAACCGACCGCATCATGGAGCTTGGAGGCGGGTGTGAATTGGTAGGCCGTGGTACCCACGCGGATCGTTGAGGCCAGGGCGTCCTTGATGTGGTTCTGCACCAGGTCAACGCTGGACTTGAGCAGGCTGACACTGCCCAAGTACCGCCCGCCGCGACCCGGCGGCGAGGTAGTGGAGTCGAACACCCACGCCGATTCACTCGAAGTGGCAAACGTCGGCACATAGAACTGTGTCCCGGGTGCCGGGTTGGCGGCATATTGCTCGCGCAGGAAGGCGATGGCGCGCTCGACACCGGACTCGGCCAGCAACCGGGCCCGGATCAAATCCGTGTTCACCCCGGCTGCCAGGCGCTCGGTGCGCGTGGTGTAGGCGAAAGCCAGGGCCATGATCAGCAGCAGGGCCAGCACGCCCAGGGTCATCATCAGCGCGATGCCCCGCTGTCGTGTGGTGGATTTGGAGCGTTTCATGGCGGAGTTCCTTGCTGCTGCATCATCAGCGCCGGACGGCGCCTTCACTGGCGACCGCCGAGGAAGATCATCTTCGAGAAGCTCAATGCCACTTCACTCTCCAGGCGCGACCTGTCCGCAGTATTGAGCAATTTCCAACGCAGGAACGACTTGGAGTCCATGACGCGCAGCCGCACATCGACCGCGTAGGGCAGCCCGGTCTCAATGCCGGTGCCGATCCACGGCAAGACGGGGACCAGCGAATCATTATAACAGAGGAACTGGAGCCCCAAGACCCCATCGATTACATCGTAGAAGCCACCCTGCTGGTTGACACAACTCGGGTTCACCCCCGACCTATCCTGGTAGATATTCCAGCCGGTGGCGGCGCCCGCTGAGTTCTCCAGAGCTCGGTCAAAGGCGTAAGTGTCGAACTGGTAGCCAACCTCGGCGAGCAGGCTGGCACTAGGAGCGGAGTCCGAGCCCGCCGCCCCGATGGCCCCATTGCTGACAAAGCGGATTTGGTCAGCGCTCACCTGCTGGAATCGGATGTGCTGCCCGGGCACGTCGTTAGCCCGCGCCACGGCGCACTGCAGGTCACGGGTGATGAGGTCCAGAGCAATACGGGCTTTCTCGTAGACCTCCTGACTGGAGGTGGCGACGGACCAGGCTTGCTGTGCCCCGGCAATGAAGCGGAACAGGAGGAACATCATCACCACCAGCACCGCCATGGCCGCCAACAGCTCAACCAAGGTGAACCGCTGCGCCCGGCACCGGACCGGTGACTGCTTTGTGCGAACGCTATTCATGTGGTGCGTCCCCGTGACGTGGGAACTCAGGGCCTGAAGACTTCAAGGCGATAGACGGCCTTCTGACGGCGTTGGTAGGGCAGTTCCGCCGGCCAACTAGCCTCCAGGTTGATCGCCAGGGCGGAAAGCGTGTTCAGACTGATGTCGCTGCCGCCGCTTCCTGGACGCGGGTCGGGAATGGTGACGGGTTCCCGCCAGAGCCGGTATACGCTCGAGAAATCGACGATAGGCTGCGACGCATCGCCGCGCTGGAAGGTGACCCAGAGAATGCCGGCGTCGGACGAGTGTCTCCGATAGCCCAGGTTGGGGGTAACCATAGTAGGAGGCGAGGGGGGGGCCGGGAGCCAGGCGGAGGTTTCAGATGCTCCGGGGGCAGGCACGGCAAGCTTGGTCGTCGGCAGCCAGGTCGCGTCGCTGGCATAGGTGGTCCAGCCGGTCCCAGTTCGCGCCTGTGCCGCAAACCAGTGCAGGAACTGGTCCGCCGAGTCTCCTGCAAAGCTTTCCGCCACCGAGTCGCGGCTTGAGGCTAAACCGTAGGGGAAGAGAGCCAGCACACTCACCGCCCCAAGGGCAATCACTCCGAGGGCCAACAACACCTCGATCATGTTGAAGGGTGTTCTTCTCATGGCTGTTTTCACCCCAACGTTGATGCAGTCCACCACTCACTCACCGAGACGTTGGTAGGTCACGCGCCCGGTAAACTGGTTCACGTTGATGTCGATCCAGTTGGTGCGGTTCTTGATCACGGGAGTCGCGGACCCCGTCGGCACGGCCCCTTCGACCAGGGTCACGAAGCGCTGCAGACTGGCGCCGATCTGGCCCGACGGCTTGAACACAATGGCGCGCGTGTCGGCCGCGAAGCCGGGCACAGAGCCGACGGTTGTGATGGTGTTGTCCACCGGGGGCACTGGCACGGCCCCCCCCGTCGAGCGTGTGCCATCCTGATCCACCTCGGCGAGAACGGCCCCCACAGGAACGAAGGACCACGTGGTGTTCTGCACCCATCCCAGCCACGTGTAGTCAGCCGTGCCTGAGGTAGCGCGCTCGACGATGCAGGGGCGGAAACCGACGTACGCGACCGGGTCTGTTGCGGTGCTCGCAGTCGGGAACAGCACCGCGATCGTCTTGCGCTTGGTGATCGCCTCCTGGCGGGCCAGGCGGAGCTGCGAGCCGACCATGCGTGAGGCGGCTTCGACGCTGGATCCCGAGGTGATCTTGATGACGGCCGGGACGGTCACGGCCAGCAGAATGCCCATGATCAGCATCACCGTCAGAAGTTCGACGAGAGTGAAGGGGACGCTTCGCACCGCCGTTGGATTGGTGTTCCGCAGTCTCATCCCGTCTGCACCTTTGCTGCTGCGCAACCTGCGCTCTGCACTGGCCAGGCCGACGCCCGTCCGAGACTCGCCTTGACGAAACCGGCTTTGCCTCGCGCCAACCGCCTCTTGCGAACGCTGTACCGCTGGCTCGTGGCGTCCGCGTACAGTATACCAAGACAGTGTCATGGTTACAAGCATGAAACGGGAGGGCAGGGGATGTTGTTGGGCGGGGACGGCGAGAGGGGGGCTTTTCCCGCAGAGGCGCCGCGACGCCGGGACATTGCCGGAGCACGCCCGTTCCCCAGCCGCGCCGACCTCCACGCCCTGCGGGTGGAAGAGACGGTCAGGGATGGCATTTCTAGTCCGCCTCGCGCCAGACGGGCGCCAGGCGTGGAGCAGCGGTCGGCCCGACCGTCCCCCAGCCGCGCCGACCAGAGACGGCGGAAGTCCTGCCCTCGGGCATGACGGCCCGCCGACCTCCACGCCCTGCGGGCGGAAGAGACGGTC
>CAIZKT010000919.1:0-13379 GCA_903933565.1 uncultured Victivallales bacterium
CCTGCAGATTATAGAGACGCCTATAGCCGCGGTCTTGGCAGGGTTCTCGGCTGCGAAGAAAGTGGGCCGCGGGGCTCCCAACCCAAACGCTGGAACTCGCCCTCCATACCCTCCGTGGAATCCGCGCCATCCGTGGTCAATCCGGGTTTCTGGAGCGAAGACAATCCGGGAAGGTTAACCACGGATGGCCCGGAGGGCACGGATGACACACTTCGGCCTCATCTCCGCTTTCCTTCGCATCTTGGCGAGCTGATCGTCTTTCTCTTCTCGAACCGACAAGAATGTCATGCACCCCGCGCCGACGGCGCGCTGGCCATCGCACGCAGCCCCTGAAGTGGGGGGCAGCCTGCGGCTGCCAAGCGGCCGAGGTCTTCACCTGGGCCGGCCACGACCGGCGCTGGCCACGGGACAACACCCTGGCCGGTGCCTGCCCGCTCCTGGCTGAGTTGATCCAGAACACCACGTGACGTGGTGGCCGGCGTGGCTGCCAGTCCCCTGGGCTGGGGGCACCCTCAAGAGAACGGTGAGTCCACCGACTCAAGCTCAGCGACCCGGCCCACGAGACGCTTCGATTGCAGCCTGGACGCGATGGCCGGGTTCGCGGCAGCGCATGGTTAGGCATCAGGTGCTGGACGCATCCGTATCCACTTCTCAATAGCTGAAGCATAAAAACCAGAAATCGCTCCTGCCAATATCGCGATACCGAGCGGTCTGTGCAACGCCGCCACTGCGACGCCGACCATCATGGCCAAGTAAGCCAAGCAACCGTTGGCGAGATTCAGATTCGGCTGCGCACAAACTGAACCGAGCCAGATAAAAGGTAGCGCCGCCAAAAACCACCATGAATCCTGAACGGCATGGACGACGGTAGCTACTGAAAGAACGACAGGCGCGAACACTGCCGGCCGAACGATGTATGCACGCGTCGTCATGATGCCTGCTTCTTATTCGGAGTTGACGCCAGGGTCAGGTCAGGCGCTGCAGCAGCGCCGAGGCGCGCTTCTCGATGATCCCGGCCACCCGCACAAGCATGGCCCCGTTTTGGGCTGCGCCTCGTACAGCGGGATCTTCCAGCCCACCCAGTACCTTGTGGCAGAGGTCCTCAGTGGAATCCAAGCAGCCCACTGGCGTCCTGGGTGAGCGTGCCAACGGCCTCGCCGTTCAGGTAGACGCTAAGCCGCTTCATGGCTTGTCGTCCCCCGGCTTGGCGCCGCCGGGCCACCCGATATCGAGGTCAATCCCCAGCGTTTGCAGCACCTGTAACACCTTGCCGCTCTGGCAGGTTGGCTTGCCCTTCTCCACGTCGACGATGAACCGCAAGCCGGTGCCGCAGGCCATGGCCAGATCCTTCTGCGAGACCCCGAGATCCCGGCGTCGGACGCGGACCGCAGTCCCAAGCTGTTCTGTGGTTCTGAGCTTCATGGTTACCGAGCGGGAATATTACACCAAGGCCTGGCGCTGCCAATCGGAATGTTACCGTGCGGGAACTTTTCCTGGTGGTATCCTCTCTGGAGGCCCGCGCATTCCCGGTCGGGGCATCAGGCCATGGCCGGGTTCGGTCTTCACGGACCACGGCTAACCACGAGTGGCAGGAGTCCGCCGAGGGCGAGTTATGCCGGTTCCGGACTTGACGGCAGCGGAATGTCGAATGACCAAGACCCATGACGAATGGCAGAATCCCCTGCCGGGGCACCGGAGTTCTCTGGCTGTCATGTCCGGCACCTGCGGTATCTGCGGTTGTTCGAGGTGGTCTGAGAGCCACAGACCGGCCGACGCGGCGCCGGCCGTGACCGTGCGCAAGTACCCGTGCCTGCCCGGCCTGGCTTTCGCCGAGGCACTAACGTTCCCTGACGGCAGTCCGGTCAGCCGCAGCCCTCGGCCCTGCCTCACTGATCGTTGCGTACTCCTTGTCGGAGGCGCCAGTCCAACCGGTTACGGACGAGTTCCTGGCGGCACTCTGGCCTCCGCGGCGGTGGAGTTCCTTACACGTTGTACGAATTCCTGGCGAATTCCATGCGCCCATGCATCATGGTGGGAGGTTTTGAGGAGCAATTGGCGGATCATGACTACACATTGCGTTGCCTGCAGTTCTTCCTGTCGTTGCAGGAACCCTTTGCCGAAGCTGGGAAGCGGCTTGCATCCTTGGGCCACAGAAAAGTCATGATGGCGACCCTGTTCAGCGACAGCGAGACCGAAAGAATACGGCATACCCTCGAACAGCAGTTCGTTGCCGCTCGTCTCGCGGCAGACTGCATTGACGCCAATTGGCATCCGTTATCAGCCTGGCAGTTGCTTGGTTGGGAAGTCCGTCGGACCAGCCAGGAAATGAACGCGACTACCAGGTGAACGTGGTGAGCAGACAGCAACACTAGAGAAACCGCATCCGTCTGACACGGGTGATCCCGGCCAATGGCGCCCGAGCAAGGAGGGTTTCTACCCTGTCCCGTCTCAGCGTTCCCATGGACAGGTACCTCAGCCTGTACCTGGGGGAGATCCTGGCGGTGCAGGCGGACGAGGACTTCGAGGAGCGGGTTGCGGGTTGACCGGGAGCGTGCGCGCTCGCATCGGCTACTACAGGCAAGGGTGCAGGATATGAAGGAAGGCCTGACGGTGGACATCGACGAGGCGATCCGTACACGCCGGAGCATTCGGAAGTACCGGCCCGACGCCATCCCCGAGGTGGTGCTGCGGCGCGTCCTCGATGCTGCCGGCCGCGCGCCTTGGGGAGACGGGGGCAGCAAGCGCCCGCCGACGAGGTTCATCGTTGTCCGCGACCAGGAGACCCGGGCGAAGCTGGTTCCTCTCTGCCACAACCAGAGGTTCATCGGCACCGCGCCGGTGGTCATCGTCGCCTGCGTACCGGAGACGGATGCCTACAATCGCGGCGGATGGATGGAGCGTTACTCCAGTCTGGTGGACGCCATCGCCCATCAGTCATCCATGTAGCAGGAGCTATCCCATGGCGAAGAGTCTTCCCCGGAACGCGGCACCCCTTTCCTCCCTGACCGCGGTGGGGTTGGGGTTTGCACTCATGGGCCGCGATACGGGTGCGTCGCCACTGCAGGCGTTACTGCACGGCACCCCGCGGGAATGCTCCGCAACCGGACGCCACATGGGCACTCAGGGTGAGATCACGTGCCGAAGCCAACCCTGGCATCCGAGAGTGGTGACGCGTTGTTTCGTGCTGGCCGAACTGCTCGTCGTGTTGCTCGTGCTGGCGGTGTTCGCCAGCGTGGTCGGCCTGTCCACGGACGCGGCCCGCGAGAAAGCGCGGCAGGCCGTGTGCGTCGATCATCTCAGGCATCTCACTTCGGCTTGGCGCCTCTACGCCGAGGACCACGATGGCGCGGTGCCGCCGGTCTCGGAGAAGGTGCATAACACGGGCAAGAGTTGGGAGGACGTTGCGGCCTGGCCCACGCTCATGCAGGCCTACATCGACGACCCGGCGCTCGAGGGCGTGAAGCCGCGCAGCCCGGCCATCGCGCTGACGGCCGGCGGGGTCCTCTCGTGCCCGGGGCTGCGCGCCGGGGTCGGCTCGCACACCCCGCACTATGGAATGAACCACGTGGCCGTCCAACGCGAACCGGGCGGCTGGGAACGTCTGCCGGACATGCCGCAGCCTGCCCGGACGCTCATTTTCGCCGACAGCCGAGGCTGGTATGTGATCGGCCCGACGTGGGGCCTGCAGAACATCGTGTTCCGGCATTCGGGCGGCGCCAACGGCGGCTTTGCCGATGGCCACGTCGACTGGCTGCCAGAGCGGGAGCTTGCGGAGTCCGCAAAGGACTGGCATGGCAAGGCGCCATGGCAACCCAAGAGCGGCGTGGCCGCCACCGATATCAGGGGGAAGCAACCATGATCACCTCACTTCGATGGGCCAGGATGATGGCTCGCGGCGCGCTTCTCGCCGGAGCCCTGCTCTCCGCCGAGGCACTCCAAGCCGCCCCGGTGGTGCTTGAGACCGGGGACCGGTTCTTCCCCACACCCGCCGCACGCTGGGAGTTCGCGGCAACCCCCTTCGCCCTGCGCCAGGTCACCGAAGTTGGCAGCGGCCACGCCTTCCTCGCCCGACCGGCGAGCGTACGCTTCCGCGACGGCAAGACGGCCGAAGTCCTGACGCCGTCAAGAGAGTCCATCCAGAGCCAGGACGGCGTGCTGACCGTGAGGCAGGAGTTCGCGACGCCGCCGCTGCGGGCGGAGCAACGGCTCTCCGTGAGAGATGACACCCTGGTGTGGGAGGTCATCCTGACCCACGACTCGCCCCAGGAGTTGTGGATCGAACCAACGCTGCGGCTGCCCGTCGCCGCCAGCCCAACGGCCCGGTACTGGGACGGACGGGAGGATCGCGCCGCCGCGGCGGCACCGTTCGTGCGGGACGAGTTCTCCAACACCTTCCCCGTCAGCCTGCTGGCCGATGGCGGGAGCGGGTTGGCGGTCGGGGTGCCGCCCACGGTCGAGACGTCGTTCCTGCAGAACGGCATTGACCAGGACGGCCACGTCTTCTACGGCACGCGGCTGGTGGTCGCCCCGGGCCGGCCCGCCGGCATCACCTTCCTGCTCTACCTGGTCAAACCGTCCTTCGGCGCCCGTGATGCTGTCCACGGCTACTGCCGGCGCTTCCCCGCCAGCTTCGAGCCGACGCCGGGTGTGGACCCGCGGCTGGTCGACGGCCGGCGTACCGACACGCTGCAGATCTGCCACTACGGGGGCGGGATCAAGGATGCGCGCACGGCCGTGCTCGCCTCACAGTACTACGGCGGCTACGAGTGGGGCTACACGCCGTTCAAGCGCGAAGGCGACTACGTCGGGCGCAAGGAGTACTGGGACATGGACCTGACCGAGGGTGAGCGCAAGCGCCTGGACGAGGCAACCGCGAATGGCACCTGGGACCGGTCGGACTGGGAGCGTTTCCACCAGACGCGCGCCGCGCGGTTCCGCGACGCCGACCGGCGCGGGAACACCGTCCTGGCGTTCTACCTCGTCAACCACGTCGACAAGGCGCTCGCGGAACGGCTGGGCATGGCCGACTACGCCTTTCCCCGCACCACCACAGCGGGGTTGATCGAGAAGAACTGGGTGCTGCCTTACGGCACCGTCTACTACTTCTACCCGTGGGCCACCCCGTACGAGACGATCCTGCGGCGCGACCTGCCGGAGGTCGTGCAGGAGCTGAACCTCTACGCCTTCGCCCACGATCTCTACGGCGAGCCGACCGACTACACCCGCTACCGCAAGAAGCTCGACTACCCTCTGCCCGGCTGGAGCTACGACGAGGAAGGCCCGTTCATCTCCCAAGGCCTCGGCTACCGGCATCAGGCGGACTTCATTCACACCCTGAAGAAGGGCGACCGCACCGTGGGGCTGATTGTCAACGGCATGACCGGCGCGCACCCGCTCTGCTTCTTCGCTGCCGACGCGTTCATCTCCGAGTCGCGCATGACCGTGGCCTTGACCCCGGAAGACCGCGACCGCTACATCCATTGCCGCCTCTTCGCCGGGCACAAACCGGTCTACCAGCATGGCTACGCCAGCGGCATCCTGCTGGGCGATACGGTGCCGTGGGAGACACTCACGCCTGAGCAGTGCCGCGCCGTTTACGATGATTTCGTGCGCGACTACCTGATCTACCTCTACCAGGCCGGCCTTACCCCGAGCCGGCACCTGAGCGAGGTGCATGAGGTCATCAGCAAGGAACTGCCGGTGCTGCTCGAGGTCATGAGCCGGGGCTTTGAGCCGGCGCCCGGCTGCCTCGGGGCCCCAGAGTTGGAGCGGGTCCGCTACGGCGCTGGGCTGGGTGCTGCGGTCGTGCTCTCCAACCGGACGAGCCGTGCCATGCCGACGGCGGAACGCTTGCTCAGCCGCTACCTCGCCGAAACCGGCAGTGTGGTGCCGGCCGAGGGCCGCGGCGGCGAACTGGCGTTCCGGGTTGACGGGACAGCGACGGTCTTCCCCCTCACCGTGGTGCCCATGGAGAACCGGATCGTCACGTTCCCCGTGGCCATCCGCAGCGCCAAACCGCTCCAGGGCAACGGCCGCTGTGTGGCGGAAGTCGAGCCTCTGCGCCGCGTCTACCGCATCACGCTGGACCTGGCGGCGCCGGCGGAGGCCCGCATCGCCGTGGCGCCCGACCCTGGCTTCACCGTCGCTCAGGTGACCTGCGGCGGGACGACGTTGGCCGAGGGCGACACGGCGCGGCTCGCGGCGGGCACCAACACTCTGGTGGTCGAGACCGTGTCCGCCCTCTTCCATGCCCCGGTCAGCGCCTTGACTGGGTTTCCGTTCGGCGACGCCACGGTGGTGTTGCCGGAGAAGCCGGACGAACGCGAGCAGGCCGCGGCCCAGATGCTGCAGGACTTCGTCGAGGTCCGACTGAAGAAAAACCTGCGCGTCGGTATGCCGATCTCAGCGGCCAAGCCGGTGATCCGCATCGTCCGCCCGCCCCAGGGCCAGCGCCGCGGTGTCACCGTCGAGGGAAATTCGCTGACCGCTCTGGGGACCGATCCGTTCGACACCCAGCAGATCACCTGGACCTGCTGCGCTTCCTGGACCGGTACGACCCGCGGTTCGTCCCCACCGGCGCCGTCCTCTACGCCGGCGGCGACGCCTCGACCACGAAGATGCTGGAGAAGGCGGAGCTCATGAAGCAGTGGGTGCGCGAGGTCAAGACGGAAAAGCGCCTCGCCTGGAACGGATTCCCGAAGCCGGAGCGTCCGGCCCAGACGGCCGTGGTCCGGCCGGAGGATCTGCGCGTCATCGCGGTGCCGCGGCTCGACGGGGTACCGGTCATGGACGGCAAGCTCGATGATGAGGTCTGGCGGAGCGCCGCCGTCGCGGACGGGTTCACCGTGCTCGGCAAGGCAGACACCCGGCCGACCCAACCCACCGAGGCCCGCGTATTCCGCACCCGGAACACACTTTTCGTCGGGTTCACCTGTCACGAGGCGAATATGGACAAGGTGCTCGCCCAGATGAAGGAGCGCGATTCACCGGTTTGGAACGACGACGTGTTCGAGTTGCGCTTGGCGCCCGGCGTAGCGCCGACCGCTGCCAAGTACCCGTACTACATCTTCCTCGTCAACTCGATCGGCACCCGGACAGACCTGCAGAAAGGCGGCACCGAGATGGCGTGGAACGCCGACTGGGCCGGCGCTGTCCATCGTGACGCCACGTTCTGGTCAGGTGAGCTGCGGATTCCTCTAGCCGCGCTGGCGGGCTCGGTGGCCAACGTCTGGCGGGCAAACTTCTCGCGCTTTGAGAAGCCAAACGCCGAGTACAGTACCTGGTCGCCGATCCCCGAGCATCTCGCCGACCAGCCGCCCCGGTTTGGGATCATGAACCTGCCGTAAGCGTCCAGACACCCGCGGGGTCTCCGGAAGCAGGGGTCCCCCAAGTCTCCTGGTGAGGATGGAGCCATGGTAAAACGCGCACAGAGATGTGTTTGCCGGATCCCGACGCTGTGGGCGCGGCGCTCCCGGGGTGCCCTCGCGTGGCTGGCCGGGACAGCCGGCCTCTGGCTCCTGCTGCTGGCGGGGAAGGACGCACTCATCGAGCGGTTTGTCTGTTCTCAGGTGTTCGGGGCGGAGCTGCCGGTAGTGGCCGGGAGCGAAGCAACGCTGGCAGACCTGTCCGCGATCCCCGGAGTTACCCCGCAGTACGTGGCGGCGGTCAACCAGTTCCTGCAGGCGCAGCGCAGTGACAACCCGGCCCGTGACTACACCGTCTGTATCGCGGCTTTCCAGCAGATCGCCGCGGCCACCGATAACCCCGAGTTGCAGATCCGCAGCCACTACTTCCTGGCGTTCGCGCTGCTCCTCCAGCGCGACGTCGCCCAAGCGTACCAACACGCGAAAACGGTGCTGACCCTGGCCCGCGGCCTGTACCGCAACGATACGCGCGTCGGGTGGGCGACCCGGCTGGCGGACTTGGCCGATAGGGGTGATCTGACCCTGTCCGATATGCGTATCGCCATCACGGCCCAGTCCGGCGCCGAGTGCTCGCGGCTCGTCGGCGACCTCGGCCAGGTCGTGCCGGGGCGGGAGAGGACCAGAAAACCATGAAGCGAAGAGTCGCGATCACCAGCCAGCCAAGTACATGCTCGCCATGAAGTGCATCTCGGCACGCTTCGACAGCCACGATCTGGAGGACACCAAGTTCCTGATCGACTACCTGCAGCTACGCACGCCGAACGACGTGTTCGACCTCATCCAGGCCTACTACCCGCAACGCCTTATTCCTCCGCAGACGCAGTTCCTGATTGAGGAACTCCTCCCCCGGCATACGGACGCGACCAAGGGGCGAACGGGCGCTGCCTCGGACCCAACGGAACAGGCATGAAGCAGGCGTACTACACTCCGGAAGTTGGCGCAATGGGCGAGTCCATCGGTAGGCTGCGACTGGAGGATGTGCAGAATCCCCACGTCAGAAGGAGGCTCCGTATCCGATCCTTTGTCCCAGGATCTCGCGCACACGTCGTCTGATGCGGTAGGAGAACCGGGGCGACTCGAGCACCCGCTCCAGCGCCTCTGCAGCGATCGCGACCCGGCAGGATCGCTCGAAGTAGTCCAAGACCGCCGTGTACCAGCCCCGCGTTGTGTTGGTCGAGGGTGTGCGGAACAGGTCGTCGACCAGCAGGCCGACCAGCTCGCACTCCCAGTCCGGTTCGTGTGCGAAGCTGAGCTGGCGCAGAATCTCAACCCGGAGCTCCTTGTCCGGCACGCTCAAAGGTGGCGGCAAGTCGCGCAGGTAATGGCAGAGGCCCTCGAAGGCAGCCCTGTTGCCCCGGCCGATGAGGAGGCCGAAGCGCCGCACGACCTCCTGCCGGGCCTGGGATGACCTCGTCTCGGCCAACTGCCGCAGGTCCTCCTGAACCGGCCTGTTCGCCCAGTCGATGCGGTTGACGGCATCCTCCAAGACGGCCCGCTCCAGGCTCGCCTTGGTCAGCTCCCCACCTCGCGCCTGACGCAGAAGCTCGGCCGTCAACTCCAGGGACATCTCTGTCTCGGGGACGTCGTCGACGGGGTCGAAGTGCTCACAGGCGTCGTGGTCCCAGGCGAACCTCTTCCGCCGCACCAAGTCCTGGCAACGCGAAAAGTCCTGGCGCCCCAGAATGTCGTCCAGGTGCGGTTCGAGTTCGGCGTCGCGAAGGCAAATCGCGTGATCGCTCTCGAAGGGCGCTGCGGGGTGGGAGTGCTGGCAGTTCCCGCACACACGGTCAAGCGTAGGCGCTTCATGGGTCATCGAAGGCCATCCGCGAGAGCACCGAGGGGGTGACCACGCCCAGCAACCAGCCGGTCTACTACGGCAACGAGAAGCTGCGCGCTGGCATGGTCGAGTCTGCCATCCGGGCGGCGGGGTTCTCGCCGTCGCGCCTGGCCACGATCCGGGAGAAGCAGTGGAATGAACGCCTGACGGCGCAGGAGTACGACCAGGCCCGCAGTGACATCTACCGGCGCGTGCGCGCCTACTACAATGAGAGCGCCGCCTCGCGCGACCCGTCAGAATGGGCCGACATCCTGGGCTTGATCGAAGGGTACAACGCGCGGGTGACCCGGAATGCCTCGCCGGCGCCGTTCATCAGCAATGATGTACTGAAACGCATCGCCACGCAGACGGGCCGGGCGCCGCGGCGCGAACGCCTGCGGGAAGAGGGCGCCGAGGACCGGGAAGACCCCGTGTTGCCGCTGACGGCACCGGAGCCAGCGCCCGTGGGCGGTGAGTCGCGGCGGGACCGGTATCGGCGGGACCGCACGGCACGGGGGGAGCGGCAGGAGCGGGTGACGGCTACACGGTGAGGGGTCGCCTACACCCCACCGCGACGCTGGCGCAGAAGCGCCGCATACTCAGGAAGGCTGGTAGTGCAGTCGAGTAGCAGCGCGAACTCGGCGGGGGCGAGATGCAACTGCCTGGCCATGGAACCGAAGGTGCCAGGCGGTACGGGCTTGCGACCGTGGGGGACGGTGATGCGGCAGGCTTTGAGGCCATCGAGGAGGAACCAGCCGTTGCACTCGGGACCCTGCCGGAACTCGATGCGCAGCTTTCGGGTACAGCAACGCATGATCTGGTCGCTGTCGAAGCGGGCCGCCTTCATGGGTTGACGATGAGTTCGGCAAGTGTGGTGCGCACGGCAGCCCACGCGGGAGTGAAGCCGCCAGGGTCAGCGGTAAGGTCGGCGTAGAGGCTGGCAATCTCGCGCCCGAGCGAGGCAACGGCGGCTTCCTGGGTTGCGCCGAGGCCAAAGACCTGGGGAACCGCAGGGGTAAAGGCGTGCCACTCGTCGCCATCGGGGCGAAGTGTGCAGGAAAGGGGCTGCTTGAGCCGGTGACTGCCCAAGGTGAGGATGGTAGAATGTACCGCGCGGCTACGGGGACGGCGTGCCGGGATGGCGGTAAGGGTGCTCACGGCGGAAGCATAGCGCCCGGCAGCGCGGCGGTCAAGAGGGTGGGCGGCGGGGAACGGACGAAATGGGCGGAACGGCTTCGCGCATCGCCTGCGCGGACTGCGGGCACTTCAGGAAGGCGCCGATCCAGGTCGCTTTTGGCCCCACCCCCCGCACCCAAGGCCGCCAAGAGTCCCAACCGCCCTTGGCGGCCTTCCTATTGGCTCCCACGGCCCAGTTCGGGCAGGACGTCAATGGCCTTGCGCTGTTCCGGGTCATCGTGGGTGTAATCGCTGTGGGTGGCGGCGTTGCTGTGACCGACCACGCGCATTCGGACATCTTCCGATACCCGCGCGTTCGCCATCCAGGTTACCACCGTGTGGCGCAGACTGTGAAAGGTGAGGTCGGAAGGCAGGCCGGCGTCCCGGCGAGCGTACGAGAACCGTCGCGCCGTGCAGCGCTGCTCGTAGGTCGCGGCCAGTTCGGGAAATACGAACTCGCCTTGGCGTTCCAGGCCGTCCAGGTACGCGGCCAGGGTGCGATGAATCGGCACGGTCACGCGGATACCGTGCGCGGTCGTCTTGATCGGCTGCAACCGGATCGTGTCAGGGTGGACCTCGGACCAGCGCAGGAAAGCTATGTCGTGGTAGCGCAGACCCGTGTAGATACCGACCAGGATAGCGCCCCGGTACTCGCCCGTGGCCGCGGCCAGCAGCCGCTCGGCTTCGTCGAGGGTTAGGCCCCGCGGCTCGCGGCTCTTGTCCCTGGCAATCCTTATCCCGCGCCAGGGGTCGGTAGAGATACCATGCAGCGGCGCCACCACGCGGTAGATGCGCGCGCAGTCCCCGACGGTGTTCGCGACCGTCTTGCTGGTGCCAGCAATCGCCGGCACGTAGGCGCGGCAGGCAGCCGGATCGAGTTCCTGCAACGTCTCGACGCCCGGTCGGTGATCCTTGACCCATGCCGCGAACTTCAGCCCGTGCTCGGCGGCAAGCCTGGCGTGTTTGGTTGCCGGGACAGAGGCCCGGTACTCGCCGGCCACGTCCGCCAGGGGCAACCCTCGCCTCACTCAGCCCGCGAAGGCGGCGCGCAGGAGCGTCTCAATCCTGCGCTCATCCGCCCGGCCCTGCGTAGCCTCTCGCATGGTCAACAGTATCCGCTCGGCGTCGTTGCGGTCCGGGCTGCCGGTGGACACCTGGCGCTTGAGACCTTTGGCCCACCAGCGAATCTGCCACGTCAGGCGTCCGCTCTGCCTATATAGGTACATTTTAGGCGTCCTCGTTGACGTGGCCGACGTAGCGGCTCACCGGGTAACGAACGGGTAAGCATCGGACCAAGAAAAAAGGCGCTTCCGGGTTTCTTGTGGGCAGGTTCATGAGGAACTGGGGTAAAGTTCCAGGCCGCCGCAGTGGAAGAGTATGGCGGTGCGCAGATGCACCCTGCTGCGGAACCCGAAGGCGTCGCGCTTGATCTTCTCGATCTTACTGTTCAGCCCCTCGGTACAGGCGTTGGTGACGCCGCGGGTGATGGCGTTGACGACTCCCTGCCAGTGGTTCTTGACGGTGTGCGCCGCCTTGCGCATGGGCTCTAGCCGTGAATGGGTTGCCCACCAGAACCACCTCTTGAAGAACTTCTCGGCAGCTTCGACCGTGTCGTGTCGCCATACCTCGCGAAAGTTCTCCTTGATGGCCCAGGCTCTCCCGGTCTTGAGCGCCTGACGGCGGAGTTGTTCGAAGCGCTCCACCCGGTGCGCCGGAATGTTCTCATAGTTGTAGAGGAAGAGGTAACGGGAGCGGAAGAAGGAACTGCGTTCGCCCTCGCCCTCGATGTCTTTCTGCTCGGCTTTCCTGACTTCATCAACCGCCTTGTTCACGATCATGGTCACATGGAAGTGGTCGAAGCAGATGTCAGCCTGGGGCATGAACTCGGACACCACCTTGGCGTAACCCGCACTCATGTCCATGGCCACGGCCTCCACCGTCGCCAGGGCGGCCTTGCGTTCGGCGAACCACGGCGAGATGGCTTCGACGCTGCGCTGGTCCATCACCTCGATGACACGTCCCTGGTCCAGGTCAGTGATGATCGTGGAGTACTTGTGGCGCTTGAACATGGCCTTCTCGTCGATGCCGAGGCGCTTTGGCAGTTCCGGACTGCGCCGCGCCATTCCGCGCTCCACCGCCCGGTCCATCACCCGGTGGATCTCATCCCAGGACAGTCCGGTGAGGCTGGCCGCACCATCCCGGCTGCACTCCTGTAAGGTCTCGATGCAGCGCTTCTCCATCGGCATGGTCAGCCGTGAGTGACCGTCGGACAGAGGCGGCCTGATCTGCAGCGTACCGTCCTGTGAACAGGCCACGCGTGGCAGCGCAGCATGCAGCCAGGTCTGGTACTCGCAGGTGTCCAGATGCCGCCAGGCACGCTCGGGGGTATGGTCGTATACCGGCAGGCTCAGGTCGCAGCTCGGACAGGCGAACCGCGACCCCGAAGCGTGCTCCAACCACACGTCGACCCGCCGGTTGGCGTGACCTACTTCCACTCGGCATACCCGCCAGGGGGCTGGCGGCGCGATCATACTCTGGTAGAATGGTACGATATCCATGTGGCCGCCCCGGCGGATCTCCTACGCTGCGCCGACTGCACCCCTGCGAGAATGGGCGCCGAACTGTACTCGGTGAGGCAGTGAAAATGCTCGTCGCAGCAGGGGTGCAGTCGGCGTGGCGTTCCGGCAGCCCCTGGACCGCAGTAATATCACACTGCAATACCGATACTTACATAACTGCGTGCGAGAAAACCTTCCGACTTAGTGACGGTCATAGGCCCTTCGACCTCGCCAAAACAGCACTTCCAGGCACGATTTCTACCCACAGGAATCCCAGAAGAGCCAAAAAAAAGCGACCTGTGCAATAAGGATGGGCCGAGGTATTCAGCCCCAAAGGGGCGCTTTGGGCGCCGAGGGCAACGCCCTGGGTACCAGTTCACCCCACAGATTGAGCCCTGAAGGGGC
>CAIZKT010000920.1:0-3527 GCA_903933565.1 uncultured Victivallales bacterium
AACTGACCTGCGCCCGGCCGACCGACAGCTGAGGGCGCAGGTCAGTTCCGTAGGGGTTTGCGGGTATGAGAACCGCGGAAGGTCGAATGACCAAAGACCCATGACGAATGGCAGAATCCCCTGCCGGGGTACCGGAGTTCTCTGGCGGTCGGGTCCGGCTCCCGCCCTCTCTCCCATCCGTGGAATGCGCGCCAGCCGTGGTCAATCCGGGTTTCTGGAGCAGAGACAACCCGGAAAGGCTCAACCACGGATAAACCGGCGCGCACGGATGACACACTCTGAGCGTCACGCCCCCGGCCTGGCGACCGGCGGGTAGTAGATGAACACGTGCGAGATGCGGTCGCTTTCGCCCAGGAAGATCTCCCCGAAGGGCCCCACGCTCAGGCAGCCCACCGAGTGGGCCAGCCAATGGTCAGGGAAGGCGGCCCCGACCATCCCCAGATCGTCGAAACCGCGGCGGAGCGGATCAAAGACGAAGAGATGGGCCAGTCCGCCTTGTTCCTCGGCAATGCCGAAGATGCGGCCGTCGTGGCCCTCGACCAAGGCGCGGATATTCGACTGGCGGACCGGCTTGCCGAGGTTGGTCAGTCCGCCTGACCCGCGGTCGCCCTGGGCCGGGTCATAGGTGAACAGATAGCCATCGGTGGAGGTGCCACCGTAGACTAACCCGGAGCGGCTAAGTAGCAGGCTCTGGACGCCGGCCACGTAGCGCTTACCCATCTGGCAAGGCGCCTGGACCGGCAACCCCGCCAAAGCGCCCGACTCGGGCGTAAACTGCCAGAGTTGTCCTTCGGCAAAGGCCCCCAGAAGTCGCCCGTCAGGCAGGCGCACCAGCACCGGCGCCGCGGCCTCGACGCGAGCCAGAATGCGGGCCTCTGATTGACCCACATCCAGGCGGAATACCAGCCCCCCGGGAAGCGTCAGGCCGAAGACCGTCCGCGTGGCCCGGTCACTCACCAGCGCCACGACGCCTTCGCCGGTCGGCAGCGGCGCCAACGGCAGCACGGGGGTCACGGCGCCACGAAACTGCTCGAGCCCCTGGCCGGCTTCGATGGCACACGCATGGCGGAACAGCCCCCCGCCGACGGCATCGCGCCAGCCGCCCACCACCTCATCGCCGCCACTGTCGGTCACCGCCGCGGCGCTGACCGGCCCGCTGCCGACCAGGCCGAGATGGGTTACCCCGTAAGCCGGATGGAAGTAAAAGGCATGCCCGCGCTCGCCACCGGTAATGCCGTAGGCCAGGCCCGAATCCAGCGCGGCCAGCGCCAGGATGGAGGATTCGCCGGGGCCGATGGCGGGTGGCGCCAGCGCTTCGGTCAGGGCAAAGCCGTAGAGGGTCCCCTGGCGCACCTGGGGAAAGGCTTTGTGACGGTACAACTGCGCCAGGTTGTCCATGGCCACCGCGCCCAGGGTCGGAATCTCGGCTGCGGCAGCGGCTCGCGTACTCTGTCTCTTGGCCATGGGTTCACACTCCCTGCTGGGGACGGTAGACCAAGATATTGACGGGCACGCGGTGAATACAGGCGAAGTACAGAGTCCCCGCCGAGTCGCACACCGCCCGCCAAGGGAAATAGCGCTCACCGCCGAGCACCAGCGCTCCGACCGCTTCCTTACGACCGCTCTTGACATGGTAGCGTACCAGCACGTTGCCCTCCTGGCTGTTCTGCCGCGCCTGGAAGGTGTAGTAGATATGCCCTTGCTGATCGGCGACCAGGCAGCGCAGGCTGGCGCCGGGCAGGCCCTCCAGCCCCGGTCCCAGGTCTTCCACCACCGGTGTCTCCTGGCGCGGATCGAAACGGAAAAGGTGATCGTTGGAGTAGGTGACGCCGTAGATCAGCCCGTCCGGCCCCAGGCACATGTCCGTCACCCACGAGCAGCGCCGCTGCACGTTCCAGGGCTCGGCGTAGGGCCAGCAGCCCAGGTGCGTCAGGCGCTGTTTCGAGACGTCGAAACGGATCAGTCCCGAGGCCGTGTCAGAGGTGTACAGGTTGCCGGCCTGATCAAACACCATCGAGATCGGGTACATCGCCGAGATGCGCCCATAGTCAATGAAATCGCGCCCGACCAGGTTGGTGCTGAAGACGTGCGCCTTCGGATAGGTCGCGCCGTAGAGCCGACCGCGCTGCTCGTCAAGCATCAGGTACGGAATCCCGTCGTGCGCGGTGACGACCCCAAAATCCACCGCCTCGCCGGTCTGCGTGTTGAAGCGGAAGATGTGGCCGCCCGGGAAGCTGTGCCGCGGGTCATCCCACATGCTGAGCGGACTCCAGACGCGGTGTCCGGCGGTGGGAGTGGTGCAGTGCGTGGCGCCGTAGAGCATGCCATCGCTGGCATGGCAGAGCGAGAAGTGGATCTTGCCCTGCGTGGCATGGCCGCTGTCGGGCGGCTCGCCGGTGACCGCCCCGAGGTCCGCCAAATGCCGCAGACAGCGCTGCCGCGTGTCGTATTGGTACACCTGAGCCACGCCACCGCCCTTGCCCTCCAGGCAGAGCCCGATGTAGACCTGGTCGTCATGGCCGCGCGTGATGGTCCAGATGGTGTCATGGTTGGGGTGTTCCGTGAAGACCACGGATTCCCACTGCGCCGGACGAAGGGTTGGGAGCTTCATGGTCAGAGCCAGCCCTGGTTGAGCCAGTGTTCGTACTCGTGCTTCCAGGCATCCTTGTTGGCCGTCACCAGATGCTTGAAGCGCGCCCGGAGCTCGCGATGCACCGCTTCCTGCTCCGGGTAGACCCGTTGGCTGCGGATCGCTTCCACCAGTGTCTGCCCCAGCGTGCGCGCCTCGGCGGCCGCCGCCGCCAGCGTCGCCGGTAGCGCCATCGCAGCCCCGACCGCGCCCACCGTATTGGCGCCAAAGCCGGTCAGCACCTGGTTGAGGTACGTCGTGGTCTCGGCGTGGTTCGGTCCGCCCGCCACCGCGACGGCGCAGCCGTACTTGTCGAGGAATAACTGGCAGTGGATGGTGTCCGCCATCCGGTCAATCAGGGTCTTCATCTGCGCCGTAACGCCGCGGAAGTAGTCCGGAGAACCCCAGACCAGACCCTCCGCCTCCAGCATCTTGGCGTAAAGCCCGCCAAAGTCGTCCTTGTGGATGCAGGTACCGCTCACATAGCAGGCGCCACAGGCCGTGCAGTACTTGATCCTGAGCTTGCAGAGGTCGATGCACTCGGTGTCGGCACCGGCCGCCTCGGCCCCGTCCAAAACCCCCCGCACGAGCTTCAACGTCTGGCTCTTTTCACCCTTCGGACTGGCCACGATTCCCAGAATCTTCATGACGTCTGCCTCCTTCGGGTTAAGGCCGCACAGAGACCCCCAAATGTAGCGCGCCCGCCAGCGGCGGGCAACGGCGCTGCGGCAGTGATGGATAAGCCACCCGCCGGGTGTATACTCCAGCGCGACCTTGACGCAGCCTGAACCCCACGGCGGCGGGCGCGCTAAAATGCGACCTGTGCAATAGGAGAGTCCCTCTGAAGCGCTGAAGGCGCGTTGCCATACCAGCCCAGGGCAACGCCCTGGGAATAGAA
>CAIZKT010000921.1:0-14731 GCA_903933565.1 uncultured Victivallales bacterium
AGGCCAACTCGTGCAGGTCGCCAAGGCCCTGCTGCTCGCCGGCCGGCGCGCCATGCAAGAGCGAGTCGCCGCAGGCGAGGTTGAAGCGGAAGGCCGGGGCCTCGGCCAGGCGGGTGACGCCGGTTTCGCGCATGGCCGCCAGCAGCAGCCGGAAGCGGGCGATGGCCGCGGCATAGGGGTTGAGGTCCACCCCGTGGATCGCGGCCAGGGCGCGGTTGACGCGCTCGCGGTCGTTCATGGCCGGGAACTGGCGCCGCCAGTGCTCCAGCAGGCGGCGGAAGGCGCCGAGCAGGAAGTGCCCCGAGCCGCAGGCCGGGTCGATCAGCAGCACCACGGCCAGGCCAAACTCCAGGATGGCCGGCTCCAGGGTGCGCGCCAGGATGAACTCCTCGACGAAGACCGGGGTCTGCAGCAGGGCGTACTTCTTCTGCGCCTCCTCGGAGAGATCTTGGTAGAGATCGCCGAGGAAGCGCGTATCCCAAGCCGGGTCGGTGAAGTCGTGGGCCAACTCGCCGGTGCCGGGGTCGACGGTACGGAAGAACTCGATGATACGGCCGGCGGCGTCGCCGGAGAGCCAGCCGGGGTAGGCCAGGGCCGGGTTGTGTGGGCCGAAGAGGTCGCGGGCGCCCGGCAGGCCTCCCAACTCCGTAAACAGGGCGCGCAAGTAATCGCGGTCGGAGTCCGTCGGCCGCTGGCGGAAGTAGGCCTCGCGCTCATCGCGGGCGCGCTGCAGCCCGCCGCCGGGGCCGCCTGCATGCACTGGCCCCGAGAGCCGCGCCGGCGCCACCAGGCCGTTATCCTCCAGGAAACGGACGAAGACGCAGGAGAGTACCCAGCCCACGGCGACCTGGGTGGCGAGGTCGGCACGCCATTCCTCCAGGGCGGCGCCAGTGCGCTTGGCCGCGCGCGCGGCGTCATACTCCTGCTGGAGCATCGCGGCGATGGCGGGCTCCTCATCGACGCGCTGGCGCAGGTCGATTTCGAGGGCGCCGACGAGGCGCCGGAGGTCAGCGAGCAGTGTCTGGCGATTGATCATGGTATAGAGGGTCGGGGGTCGGGGGCCGAGGGTTCAGGGTTCGTAGTCGAGGCTTCAGCCGGTCCCGGTTGGGTTCATGGTTCAGATCGTCTCCGGTAGGCCGGGGGCGCCGGTACCCGGCCCAAGGCGCGGTCATGGCACCCCGCGCCTACTTCCTGCGCCCTCGGCGCCGAGACGAGTCATTTGAGTCGTTCATGAGCTGTTTGCTCTACCACAACTTGGTGCCGACCTAGTGCCAACTTGGTGCCCAAGTGCGCGGCGACTCTAGCCGTGATCCATCCGCAACTCTAGCCGTGAGTATGGGCCATCGACTGGTGGGGTGACTTGAGCCGAGGAAGGGCGGTTCGGCCAGGAAACGTCTCCCGTCCTCCCATGGGCTCACAATCGGCCGATCTCCTTGCAGGCGTCCTGCAAGGAACTCGGCCAGGCTTCAAGTTCACTGCCCGAGGCTTTCCGGCAACGCTCTGCCAGTTCGCCACCCCAGCGCGTGGGCTTGGCACCCTTCCGGTAACGGTGCTCGTATCTCCTGCCGTCCTCCTTCTTTTCCTCGCATGAACCAGCGACGACGAACTCGAACCACGTCTCGATCTGCCACTGCGGGACGATGATGAGCGCACGTTCGCCGGGGCCTCGCGGCGACTGGCCAAGCTGCTGCATCGATGTCGATGTCTCCAGCGTCGCACGCCGCTCCGCGGGAGATTTCCCATCCCCGTCGATCACGGCGACTAGGATGCTGTTCTGATACCGGCTGCTGGCGCGAAACGCTTTGAGATTGGCGGCGAAACGCTCGGTGACCCAAGCGGAGCCCGCCCCGCGTCCTTTGGGGCTGATGTCCGGGACGAACCGAGCGACACCCAACGTGGAGAGATATCCGCGGGCAAAGCTGTAGTGGGCCGTGTCCTCGCACAGGATGATGGCCTGAGCTCCCGAGAGATCACGCATCGTAGAGCCACCCCCTCTCGATCAGATCCGCGACAGGGATACCGTCCTTGCTGGCATCGGGTGACACCGTCACCGCGTTGCTCGGTCCCAGATCGCCCTTCCTGGACAGCCAGACACCTGCCTTAGCGGCAGTCAGGAAGTTGATGAGCCGCGGGTGGTGCGAAACCAGCAGCGCCTGGCAGGTGTCGTGCTCCTCAAGGCGGTCCCTAAGCGCATCCAACCACGGCTGGACCTCGGGAAGCGCCAGGAAGTTCTCGGGCTCGTCAATGCAGATCGTGACGTCCTCGTCCGGCATGCACCCAAGCAGGGTGTAGAGGGCAATGAGCATCCGCTCGCCGTGCGACAGACTGTCAAACCTGCACAGGTCCAGAGCATCGCCGGGGCTGCGCACTTCCACGTGCAGCATTCGGGCGTCACCTGCTTCACGCAGGCTGAAGGAGCTGAACCGAGGGATGACCCGACGGAGGACACTGGTGAGTTCGTAGACACGCCCCTGGTGCTCCTGCATGAGGTAGCGCAACCAGGAGGCGAAGTCCTCCATCAGTAGGTCTGGCCGTTTGAGCTCTCGGCGGCTCTCTGCCCTCATGATCTGCGGGGCTGGCCTAACCACAAAGACGGATGCCATGCGTTCGCGGAATGCGGTGAGCAACCGATTGTCGTGACGCGGTTGCATGAAGCCGACTCCGGACTGCGACCAGTCGAAGGGGTACTTCGGTCCCGCGGAGCCGTCGTCTCGGTAGAGCTGCGCTTCGCCGTTGCCGTTCTCGACCGAGAAAGAGAACAGGCCCTTGCCGTCGCAAGACAGGCTTTCGCGGCTCATGCGCAGCATGTGCCGGTCAGGGTTGTGGTCTATCTCCAGTTCGTAGTGATACGGGTGTCCCTTGCAGGTAACGTCCAACTCAAAGCGCTGGACGGGCGCCACGTGGCGGTTCCAGCGGGTGAAATCGGTCGAAGGGAACACGTCCTCCACTTTGGCCCCGTCGGCAAGGTAGCTGACCAGCCGCTGCAACACGTCGAGCACGGAGGACTTCCCGGCACCGTTGGCGCCCATCAAGAGGGCAAGCTGCTCAAACGTGATCTCGAAATTGACCAGACTGCGAAAGTTGTGGGCGTAGAGTCGCGTGATCATCAGCCGACCTCCGGCATCATTCCACCATACCCAGACCCCCCAAGATACCCCATCGGCAAGCGGCAGCAAAGGACTCCCCGCATCTCAGGTGCTTCTCTCGGCCACCCGCGCCGGGTCGGCGCGGTGCAGGTTGCGGCACCAGCCCTCGGGCACGGTGGCCCACTGGTTGGCGGTGATGACGGGTACCGCCTGGCCGTCGAGCATCGGCAGGTCCTGCTGCGGCGAGGCGGGGATGAGCCACCAGGCGCCGTGCAGGCGGCCGTCCTGCACCGCCGCGGCCAGCCGGGGCAGCAGCGACACCTGCCCGTAGCGCGCCAGCCAGTTGATGTGGTAGGCCAGGACCGTGCCGTCACCCTCCAGGAGCGCGGCCTCGA
Organism: uncultured Victivallales bacterium; assembly: GCA_903933565.1. Lineage (GTDB taxonomy): Bacteria > Verrucomicrobiota > Lentisphaeria > Oligosphaerales > JAFGRS01 > CAILUI01. The sequence goes on from CAIZKT010000921.1 coordinate 3,482, forward strand.
CCTTCGGCATCACCTGCATGCTGATCAACTGGTTCAGATTGCGCCAGTCGCTGCCGTCGCGGGCGGCGGCATCGGCATTGACGACGACGGACCAGTCCGCGCCAACCTCGGCCGTGGCCTGGCGCAGGGCGTCCAGAAACACCTTCTCGAGATCGAGCGGTCGGACGGCGAAGCGTTTCGTCAGTTCCGTGCGCGCCGCCGGGTACAGGTTCGGCTTCACCACCAGGGCCAGGAAGGCGCCGCGGCGCTCGGCATGGACGAGGCGCTCCTCGAACTGCCGGGCCTCGGCCACTTCGGGCAGCAGGAAGCTGGGGCGGCCGCCGGGGCTCGTCACCGCGGCGACGCTGGCCGGACCCGTGGTGACCCGGGTCACCAGGCTGGAGGGGGTGGTGACGCTGAAGACGTTGCGTGCCCGGCTCACGTAGGCCCCCTGGCCGGGATCCCATTCCAGTTCCAGGCCGGCGGCGGCCAGCAGAGGGGTGAGGGCCTCGCGCGGCGGCAAGGGTGCGGCTTCGGGATAGCGACTGCGGATGCGCTGCTGGATCGCGGCGAGGGTCATCTCGCGCGGTCCGGCCAGGGCGCCGTGGGAGAGCTTCAAGGCGCGAGCGGCATCCATGCCCCGCGGGTAGAACTCCTGGCGGCTGGAAATGGCCGCCGTGCGCGATGCCGAGGCGGCCAGGCGCAGCAGCCGGGGTTCGGCCAGCGGATCGCTCTCGGGGGGAGGCGCGACCTCGCGCAGCAACTCCAGCACCCGGGCCAAGGGCAGCAGCGGATCCTGACTGGCGATGGTGTCTGCCTTGTGCCCCAGGGCGACGGCGTAATCGGCCAAGGTGCAGTCGGTGGCGATCAGGATGTGCTCCTCGTGCCGGGTGGGCAGGAAGCGGGCCTCCTCCAGGCTGCTCTCCATCTCCACGGCCGCGCGGACCACGGCGTGGGCCAGGCGCAGGCGCTGGCTGTCGTCGTTGGCGGCCGAGCCGCGGGCGAGCAGGATGGCTTCTGCCAGTTCCGTCGTGGTCATGACGCCGCCGTGGGCCGTCAGCAGGGCGACCATCTCCTGGCGGAGCCCGGTGACGGCGGGCTGGCGGCTCCAGCGCTCGCGGGCCTTGGCCAGGACCTGGCTGATGCGCCCGCGGCTGACGCCGGCGAGAACGGCAACGGCATCCTGGGCGGGCCAGGGGTCCGCGAGCCGTTCGTCGAGCCCCAGCAGGGCCGGCAGCGCGGTGGCCTCCGCCGCGGCGGGCCGCCGACCGCCCTGGGCGCCGAGAATCGCCTGCAACAACAGGTCCACCGAGGGCAGGCCGTCCGCCGCGCCCAGCCCGGCCCCCACCGCTGGGGCCTCGGTCAAGGCCTGCTCGCGGGTGACGGACACGGATGGGCCGCCCAAGCGTTCGCGCAGGCGCCCGGCGAGGGCCAGGATGCGTTTGCGGGTCTGGTTGCCGACGCCGCGCATACGGGCCAGGCGGCGGGTGCTGACCGTGATCAACTCCTGGACCCGGACCACGTTGACGCGGTCGAGGGCGTCGGTCATGGCCGGGTCCAGGCCGAGCGCCGCGATGAGCGTGTCCGGGGTCGCTTTGGCCTCCAGCGTGGCGGGTTCGGCCCCGGCCCCCTCGACGGTGGCACTGTGGGTGGTGGCGGTGACGGTGCTGAACACCCCCCGCCAGGCCTCCAGCATGGCCTGGGCATTGTCGAAGCGCGCCCGGGGATCACGGCGCAAGGCCTGCGCGAAGAAAGCCGCGAGCGGCTCCCGCAACGCCGGCACAAAGCGCTCGGCGTCGATCGTGACCTCGCCATCGACCATGGAGGGATCGCTGCGGCCATCATGCCACACCGGCATGATCGCGGTGGCCATCTGGTAGAGCGTGACGGCGACGGCATAGCGCTCGGCCTGCAGGTCCCAGCGTCGGGGCTGGCGCAGGGCCAGGAACGGGTCCAGGTAGCCGGGGGTGCCGGCATGGATGTTCTCGGGGCTGCAGCGGGAGAGGGAGAAGTCGAAGAGCACCAGGTGCAGGGAGTCATCGGCGCCCACTTTGCCCACGCCGATGTTGTCCGGCTTGATGTCGCGGTGGGCAATCCCCTGGCGCTCCAGGAAGCACACCGCCTCCAGCAGGTCCTCGCCGAAACGCTGTAGCAGCTCCAGGCTCAGGCGGCCCTCCTGGCGCAAACGCAAGCCGAGGGTGCTCTCGCCGGCGCGGTCCAGCAGGATGGCGGCGCGGTCGTTGAGGGTCAGGGTGTCGTGGCAGCGCACGATGCGGCCATCGCTGAGTTTGCGGAGGACCTCGCCTTCGGCCCGGACGCGGTCGTTGTGGTCCGCGTCGATGGCGACCTTGATCACGAACTCGCGGCCATCCTTCCGCACCAGCAGGGCGGTGGCGGAGGAGCCCGTGCCGAGCTTGCGGACGACCTCGAAGCCGCCGGGGAGGATGTCTTTGGCGTGGGCCTGGGTGGGGTCGCCGGAGAACTGGTTGGCGGGCGTGGTCAGCTCATCCTCAACCTTGTCCAGCAGCTCGATGAACTCGGCCGCGCTGTCCAGGCGGAGGCTAACGTCGGGATCGGTGCTCGCCTGCACCAGCCGCTCCAGGTTGGCCGCGGCGGTATTGCAGACGGCACTGACCCGCAGGCCGCGCTGGGCGCGCAGCTTCTCGGCGAGTTCCACCGGCGAGGCGGCGGGCAGTTGGCCGGTGAACAGCCAGTAGGCCAGGGCGCCGAGTGAAAAGATATCTAGGTGCTCCCCCCCGGCATCCGGTTCCGCCAGGGCTTCGGGCGCCATGAAAAGCTGCGACAGGTCGTCGGCGAGGATCTCGCCATGGATGGTGGCCGTCACCGCACGGGTCAGCGCCAGCCCGTCCCGCAAGGGCTGCCGGCAGCCGAGTTGCCAGTTCATCACCTTCACCTGCGGGGCTTCGCTGTCAGGTTGGGCGACCAGGATGGCGCGGGGGCTCAAAGCGCGGTGGATGATGTTCTTGCCATGGGCAAAGCGGACCGCCTCGGCGAGCTGGCGCAGCAGGCCCAAGCGCAACTCGTCCGTGATGGTGCCCTGCCGCTGCGCCAGGAAGTGGTCCAGGCGCACCGCCTCGGGCTCGTGCTGGAAGAGGATGACCGGCCCGCGTTCGTGGGCGGTGAAGTCCAGCGCCCGCAGGATGTTGGGGTGATCCAGAAACTGCAAGAGCCGAAACTCCCGCTCGGCGGCGCGCTGGAAGGTGCGGCGTTGCTCGACATCGCTCTCGGCTTGCACAGGGTAGATGCGGACGCGGCGCCGGGCGTCGGACAGGCTGACGTGCTGGCCCTCGAAGTCCTGGTACCCCATGCCGGTGTCGAGCATCGTGCCAATCCGGTAATCGCCGACCTGACGGCTGCGGTGGGTCTGGCGGACGCCGGCTTCGTCGAGGGCGCGGGCGACGGCCCGCAGCATGGGCCGGTCGAAGGTGCCGCGCTGCGCTCCGAGCCCGGCGCCGTCGCGGCGCTTCAGGGCGGCCATGATGCCCGGCAGGGCGTCGCCATCACGGCGGCAGACGTGGGCTTGCCCGCCGCCCTCCAGGCGGCAGTCGAGGCCCGCCGCTGAGCAGAACACCAGGGCGTCGATAAAGGGCACGCGAAGCTTGGCGAAGGCCCTCTGCCGGCCCAGCAGCGAGGCCAGCTTCTTCGCCTTCAGGTTGGCCAGCAGGTAGGGGTTGTCGACGGTCTTGCGGCGGCCTTCGTGAACCCAGGTCCAGGTGTGGGCGTCGCCGTTGAGGAGGCCCAGCGAACTCTTGATCTCGACCAGGAAGAAGCCCTGCGGGGTGAACGCCAGCAGATCCACCTCGTTGATGCTGCCGTCGTCGGCGATGAACTCGAACAGCGACCAGGCGCGGTAGGCATCGTGCGTAGGGAATGACGCGCGGACGTAGTCCAGCGCCTCTCGCTCCCAAGGGAACGGGGATGGGGTGAGTTCATGCCAGTTGGGTGGCTCCTCCATGGCGCGCTCCCTGTTCCTCATGCCAGCACCAGTCCGCCGACGGGGCGCATTCGACCTGCCCGGCCCCCGCCCGCGCAGCGCTAAGTGTAGCGGGGAATGGGGGGATGACAAGCAGACCCGCGGCGCGGCGCTCCTGTGACGGGTAACGGTTACCAGTTGCCGACGAAAGCGAAGGGGGTACTGGCGTGAAGGCGTGCGGTGTTTTCCAGAACAGGCTGCTATCCCGCTGTCTCTGCACAAGAGTACACCGAGCGATGCCGGTGTGTTGATTTGCATAAAACGATATCTATAGTTGTTCCAAGCAAATGAAAACCCTAGGCGTTAACTTCGTTCGCGAGCTGCTAGCCAAGGGGCGCTACGTTTTCACCCGCGCCGAGGCGGCTTCGGCATTGGGGCGCCAGGGGGGAACGCTGAGCAGCACGCTGTTGCGTCTGAAGCGCGGCGGCTGGGTCTGGCCCCTGGGCGGCGACTTCTTCACCATTGTCGACCCGGCGAACCGAGGCTTCGGCACGATCCCGCCGGAGTGGTTCTTGGACGATTGGGCGCGTTTCCGGGGTGTCGAGTACTACATCGGCGGGCTGAGTGCTGCGGCGATGCACGGAGCGGCACACCAGGCACCCCAGGTACTGCAGATCGCCGTGAACCGCGCCATTCGCCCATTCCGCCTGCCCTCGCTGAGGGTGCAATTCCTCTACCCCGGGCGCATCGAACCGGAGGCGTACGAAACGCGGCAGGTCCCTAGCGGTTGGGTGCGGTTCAGTACGCCGGCCGTGACCGCCTATGACCTCCTGGCGCTCCGCAAGGCCTGCCCCTCGCTTGACCACGCGGCGACCGTCTACAGAGAACTGGGCGAAGCGATACGCCCCACCAAGCTGGCCGCGCTATGCGGTATGGCAACGGAGACCGGCGTGCTCCAGCGGCTCGGCTGGATGCTGGACCACACCGGGTGGGAGTCTCTGACGGGCCTGCTGGCAAAGCGCCTGGAGAAACGCCCGCGGTACTGGGTGCCGCTGCGCCCCGATCTGCCCCGGCGTGGCGACCGCAACGTGAAGTGGCGGCTAATCGAGAACACGGACATCCAACCGGACATCTGAAGGGCGGGCCTCGTGATCCAGCAATCGTTCATACAGGAGTGGCGCGCCAGCGCGCCCTGGCAGACGCCAGCCCAGGTCGAGCAGGACCTGATCATCTGCCGGGCGGTGGTGGAGATCTACTCCGAGCCGCTGCTGGCCGGGGCGTTGGCAGGGTCCGGGGACGGCCGCGGCGCGGCCTGGGAAAGCGGTGTCAAGCCACCGCAGTCCAAAGAGCGGGGGGTACCGCTCGGTAGCACGGCGGCGCGGCCCCGTGGCCGCCTCAGGAGCGTGACCAAACTGGCCGGTGAGAGTGGCCCCACCGCGAGGCTGGCAGGGGTCACGGGCGTTCTTCTTCCTCGCTGATTCGGGGGCGATGCCCCGAGAGTGGAGATGGCGGCCATTGGCCGCACCGATCTGACCGTCTGAGCAAGCACGACACACCTCCCTGCGGTCTAACGCAGTGGACGTAGGTGGCAACCCATGACCGAGGCCGGGCTGCCAGTTTTCAGGCGAAGTCCGAGGCGGGGTAGCCGAGGCTCCCGTCCCAGAACCTTTACACTCGTTCAACCGAAACGCAGACGCTTCTCGACCCTATACTTGTGAATCGACCCGTCTTCGCCACGCAGGCTACGTACCTGGAGGGTCTTGGCGTCTTCAAGGGCCTTCTTGACGCTGAAATCCTTGGGGCCGTAGCCCTGCTCATAGGTGACGGACACGATCTCATGGTTTACGACGCGGACGCGGACATCCGGCACCAACTCCGGGGCGTTGCGCACGACCTCCACGAGTTGTTGCTCCGCCTTGGTGAGCTTCGCGTCCGGCTGCACAGGCGGTCGGTAGGCTGGCACCTCGGGGAGAGAGCGTAGAGGCGCTCCCGTGCCGCGGAGATTCGCCAGAACCGGCACCGCCACGGAACGCAGCGGGAACACGTGGAGGTGTCCCGCCAGGCGCGTCGCCACCTGCGCATACAGGTCCCAGACGAGGGCGGGGTTGTCCGCGATCACGACGTTCTCGGGGATCCCCTTGCTGGTGCGCTCATGGGTGCCCATCTTCGCGCTGGCCTCACTGACAAGGGCCAGGTACGGCTCGGATTCCCCCTCGAAAAGACGACGGACATACTCGGCGAACCGGGGATAGCGGTGCCTGCTTTCCTCCGTCGCCGGGAAGCCTGCCTTCTCCGCCAGGGAGCCATCGTGGGCGATCTCCCGCGCCAGGAATCTGGCCACCACCGAGCATAGGTCGGGGATCTGCATTCCCGGGATGCTCAGGACACGGTCCATCAAGACCACCCACAAGATGCCCGGCAGTGAGAAACGGCGCCAGGTTGGCTTCTCTCCGGCCTCCCGACTGTTCGTGGCTGGCGACGGGTTGTCCGCTTGGGCCAGGAGCGGGCTGGCCAGCTCGTCGTACAGGGGAACCGCATTCTCCTCCAGCCGTAGCAAGGCCTTGCGAGCAGCCCCGGAACGGGGGTGCGATCCCAGCGCGATATCGAGGTCGCCTGTGGTGTATGACCTATCCCGCAGCAATGCATCGTCGTCCATCGTAACCTCCGCGGCTATTATCAAAACGAGATCAATGTATTCGCGTATTTTGAGATACGCAACCGCATTGGTCGCGTTTTTCCTGTGGTGATGCCTGAAGTGGGGTCCGCGGAGATGCGTGCAAGGCTGCGCATCATATAAAGGATGCGAGTGATCCAGCGCATATTGGTGCCACTTCGCAGTAGGGGGTGGTCCAATAATACCCGAGAATCCGTGAAGGAATCGGGGCGGGGGTCGCGGTGGGTATAGGAGTCGTGCCTGGCGGCAACCGCTGCCGCCGGCCACCAAGAGTGCCGCGCGGGTGTGATGACGCGGACGTGCCGGAACAGAGGCTGGGAACATCCCGAGTAGGCGTGCTCAGAACGGGGCGATTTAGCCTCAAAATCATTGGTGCCAAAATTGGTACCAAATGGCCTCGAAAAACCAGGAAATACCAGGGGGTATCAGGAGCTACCAAGCACGTGAGTACTCGTGCGTAAGTGGTTGAGGCTGAGGGGGGAAGTGTGGCGTGCCCGACTGGGGTCGAACCAGCGACCTTCTGCTTCGGAGGCAGACGCTCTATCCAACTGAGCTACGGGCACACGGAAGGCTGGATGCGAAGTTGTAACCTAAGGTCGAGGCGACTGAAGTCAAGCGCAGGCGCACGTAGCGCTGATGAATTGGGGTGTGTGGGGTGGTGGGTGGAAGCGGTCAGCGGGCGCGCCGGGGGCGCGAGAGAACGCCGCGGAGAGCTTTGGAGCCCGCGATGTCGTTGTGCGTTCGGGGCGGGTTCGCGGTACCCCAGATACGGCGGAAGCCCTGGCTACGCCCGAGCGGACCGCCGGCTCCAGGCGAGATGCGGGTGAGCCGAGGGTTCGGCAAGAGCCTCGGTCGTGCATGGGGTGGTCGACAGGGCGGGATGGGCGTCTATCTTAGGGCCTCTATTATGGTTACGGACGGGCTGTGAGGCTTGCACCCATGGGCAGTTTGAGCGCGGAGAGTACGTCGGTGGAGGGCGACCGTCGTCGCGGGCGGCTTTTTCTGGGTGGTGCGGTGGCGGCGGTCGGCTTCAGTCTGGCGTTGCAGATGGGGATGAACGCGAACTTTCTGTCTCAGGATCTCGGTTTTTCCGGTGCGCAGCTTGGGATATTGGAGGCTTTTCGAGAGAGTTGCGGGATTTGGGCGTTGGGGGTCCTGGCGCTGTTGGCGGGGTTTGCGGAGCCGTTGGTGGGCGCCGGGATGCTGGCGTTGTTTGCGGTGGGGATCGGCGGTTACGCCTTGGTGCCGGACTTTTATTGGGTGGTGGTGGCGAGCCTGGTCTGGAGTCAGGGGCTGCACGTGTGGATGCCGTTGCCGGCGTCGCTGGCGATGGGGTTGGCGGAACCTGGGCGGGTGGGCCTGCGGCTGGGGCAGGTCCAGTCGGCCGGGGCGGCTGGTTTCTTCGCCGGGCTGGCGACGGGGTATGTGGCGACGCGTCTAGGGATCCCGATCCGGCCGTTGTACTATGCGGCGGCTGGGGCGGGGCTGTTGGCTGCGGCCTTTTGCCTGGGCATCCCGCGGGGGATCCGCACGGAGGGGCCGCGGCTGGTGCTCCGCCGCCGCTACGGGCTCTACTACGTGCTCTGCTTCCTGGAGGGCTGGCGGAAGCAGATTTTCATCTGTTTTGCGCCTTTCTTGCTGGTGCAGAAGTACCACACGCCGCTGACCACTATCCTCATGCTGAACGGCATCGTGCAGATTGTCGGTTGTGTAACTGGTCCGGCGGTGGGTCGGCTCATTGACCGGGTCGGCGAGCGCCGTATTCTCATCTTCTACTACGCCTGTCTTACCGCGTTCTTCGTCGGCTATGCCTTCGTGGACGTGCCGCATCTGCTGTATGTGTTGTTCGTGGTAGACAGTTCTTTCTTCGTGTTTGGCATGGCGCTGAACACGTATGTGAACCGTCTGGTGCCAGCCGTGGAGCGTACGCCGACCCTCAGCATGGGGGTGGCCTTCAATCACGCGGCGGCGGTGGCGATGCCGGTGGTTGGCGGAGTGCTGTGGGTGACGCTGGGGCCGCGCTGGACGTTTCTGGCTGGCACTTTCGCGGCGGCGCTGAGTGTGCTGGTGGCGCTGCGGGTGCCAGCGCTGGGGCAGGGGTCGGGTGATGCGGCGCCCGCGGCCGCCGCGGCGGCGGTCGTTGGGTCTTGAGGCGTGGGCACAGCGGGCACGTCCAGGTGTAGTTCGGGCGGAGTCAGGGCAGGGGCGCATGAGGCGGTCCTGCCAATGAGTTGCAGGCAGACACGGAGGTAGGCCATGGCAAAGCTGGCGATCGAGGGCGGACCGAAGGCAGTGACCAACAAGCTGGTGGGGTGGCCGAAGTTCGACGAGAAGGCCATCAAGGCGGTTGAGGAGGTCATGCGCAGCGGCAAGGTCAACTACTGGACCGGTCCGAAGGGGATGGAGTTTGAACGCAGGTTCGCGGCCTGGCAGGGCAGCAAGTTTGCGATCAGCGTCAACAGTGGCACGAGTGCGCTGCACGTGGCGCTGGCGACGTTGGGCATCGGTCCGGGGGATGAGGTCATCGTGCCGAGCTACACCTTCATCGCCACCAGTTTCTCGGTGGTGCAGGCGGGGGCGATCCCGCGTTTTGCGGATGTGAACCTTGACGATCACTGCATCAGCCTGGAGTCGGCGGAGAAGCTGGTGACCGCGCGCACCAAGGCGATCATTCCGGTGCATCTCTACGGCAACGTCTGCGATCTGGACAAGATTCTGGCCTTTGCCAAGCGCCACAAGTTGGTGGTGATCGAGGATAACGCTGAGGCCTTCGGCGGCGAGTATAAGGGTCGCAAGACCGGGACGTGGGGGCATATGGCCGCTTGCAGCTTCTGCCAGAACAAGACCTTCACCACGGGCGGCGAGGGTGGCATGATCACCACCGACAATGAGGAGCTGGCCTGGGACGCGCGCAGCTTCCGCGACCACGGTTACGACGTCAAGGAGCGCCTGAACCTGCTCGAGTTGGAGCAGAAGCTGCCCTACATTCACAACCGGGTGGGCTGGAACTACCGCATGACCGAGATGCAGAGCGCCATCGGGCTGGCCGAGCTGGAGCGCATGGACACGTGGAACATGCCGGCGCGGCGGCGCAACGCGAGGATTCTGGTGGAGGCGCTCAAGGGTCTGCCGCAGATCAAGTTCGTGCCGATTGACACGCCGGAGCGCCGCAATGGCTGGTACGTGCTGGCGTTCAGCCTGGACATGGAGCGCATGAACTGCGACATCAAGCAGTTCGTCAAGGCGGCCGGAGCCGAAGGCGCGCCGTGCTGGAAGGTATTCTGGCCGCAGTGTCACACCGAAGGCGCCTTCACCAAGCACAATGCTTTCGGGAGCAACGGTTTCCCGTTCACCTCAGAGGAGTACACCACGCCGGCCAGCGCGGATTACAGCCAGGTCGAGGTGCCGAATGCGTTGTGGCATGAGAAGAGCACGTTCACCTGCTTCGCCTACCCGACCTACACGGAGCAGGATATGGAGCAGATTGCCGCGGCGGTGGTGAAGGTGATCAAGGCGTACGGGAAGTAAGCACAGGGAGAGATGCGCCATGACGAAGGTGAGATTTGGCGTGATCGGCGCTGGCGGCATTGCCCGGCGCAAGACGATTCCGGGGATGATGGCGGCGCCGAACCTCCAGCTTGAGGCGGTGATGGATGTGGCCAAGATCGGCGAGATCGCGGCGCAGTTCGGCGTCGGCAAGGCCTACGGCACGGTGGAACAGCTCCTGGCGGACCCGGCGATCCAGGCGGTGTACATCGCCAGCCCGGTCTATCTGCACCTGGAGCAGATCAAGGCTTGTGCCGCGGCGGGCAAGCACATCCTTTGCGAAAAGCCGCTGACGCTGACCTCAGCCGAGGCGAAGGAGGCCGTGGCGGTGTGTCGGCGGCAGAAGGTCTTCTTGCAGGAAGGCTACATGATGAAGTTCCACGGGGCGCACCAGGCGATCAAGCGGCTGATTGACGAGGGGCGGCTGGGGAAGATCACCTACATTCGGGCGCAGCTATCGTGCTGGTATCCGCCCATGGTCGGCGCCTGGCGGCAGGACCCAGCCCAGGGTGGCGGGGGTTCGCTCATCGACATGGCCACGCACCTCTACGACCTGCTGGACTATTTCGCGGGTCCCATCCGGCGGGTGGTCGCTTTCACCGGCAATCTGGTGCAGGACTACCGCAGCGAGGATGCCGCCACGACGCTGCTGGAGTTGGCGGATGGGGGCCATGCCACGGTGGATACATTCTTCTGCGTGCCGGACGAGGCGAGCCGCACGCGGCTGGAGGTGTACGGGTCGCAGGGAAGCATCTTTAGTGAAGGGACGATCGGTCAGAGCCAGGGCGGCCAGATGGAGGGCATCTTCGGTCTCGGGAATGCGGCCTATGACGCCACGCAGAGCAAGGATGTGGCGCGCTGTTTCCAGCCGCTGCCGTTCGCGGCCGTGAACCCCTACACGGCGGAGTGTGCGTACTTCGCCGACTGCATCCTGAAGGGCACCGCCCCAGCCATCAACGGCGGGGAGAATGCGGTGCGCATCATGCAGTTGACCGAGAAGGCGTATGCCTCGGCGCGCGACGGGCGGGCACGGAAGGTCTGAGCGCTGGAGAGGCGGTGGGCTCCACCGCTGCGGTTTGGTGGAGATGCGGTGGGCTCCACCGCTGCGGTTTGGTGG
>CAIZKT010000922.1:0-2642 GCA_903933565.1 uncultured Victivallales bacterium
CATCTCCGAGGCGAAGCAGGCGGTGTTGCGGGCATAGTAGTCGCTCTTGTAGTAGTCCCGCGGTCCCCAGAGATGCTGTTCCGGGCCGAGATGCTGATCGCCGCCGCGGGCGAACATCTCGGGGGAGACATAGGGGGAGCTGGGCAGGTAGGGTCGGCTTGGGTCGAGGCTGGCGACGACCTCGGGGAGGACCTGGCGGGTCAGCCGGTTCTGCGCCGGATCCTGCGGCACGCCCCACCAGCCGACGTAGCCGCAGTCGCACTCGTTGTCGCCAGACCAGAGCACGATGGAGGGGTGCTGGCGAAGCTCGCGAACCACCCAGTCAGCCTCGCGCCGCAGGGCGTCCTGGAACGCCGACTCCTGCGGGTAGGCGTCGCAGGCCATGGCGAAGTCCTGCCAGACCATGATGCCATCGCGGTCGCAGAGATCGTAGAACAGGTGAGGCTCGTAGACGTTGCCGCCCCAGCAGCGGACCATGTTGCAGCCCAGATCAGCGAAGAGCGCCAGCATGGCCGGGATGCGGGCCGCATCACGGCTGTGGAAGGCGTCGGCGGGAACCCAGTTCGAGCCCTTGCAGAAGATGCGTTCGCCATTGAGGTAGAACTGGAAGCGACCGGGATGATCGGGGGTGCAGAGCGGGGTGCGGTCGAGGCGGACCGTGCGGATGCCCAGGCGGCGGGTCCAGCGGCTGACGGGGCGGCCATGCTGCCAGAGTTCGACGCGGGTGTCGTAGAGATCAGCCGGGCCGTAGCCGCGTGGCCACCAGAGCCGGGGCGCGGAGACCTGAATGGAGAGCCGAGTCGAGGTGAAATAGAGTGGCTGACGGGCCTCGAAGACAGACTCGCCACAGCGCCCGGTAACCCGTAGCTCGAAGCCCTCGAGGGCGACCGCGTCGGTGCGAAAATGCGCGCTCAGCTCCAGCCGGGCTTGGGAGGCATCGGCCGAGCGGGTCAGGATGAAGACCTCGGTGAGCTCCGTCGCCCGGCGCTCTTCAAGGTAGACCGGGCGCCAGAGGCCGGCGGAGACCGCCCGGGGCATGATGTCCCAGCCGTAGGCATGGGCTGGCTTGCGGGCCCACAGGCTGTCGTAGGCATGGGCTTGCGCCGCATCGCGAGGGCCCAGCGGGATGTCGCGCACGGCGTTGACCGCGGAGCGCAGGCGCACCACGAGTTCGTTGGTCTGACCGGCAGCGGCCAGGGCAGTGCCGACCGCGAAGCGCTGCGTCACCAGCGCGTTGGCGGAGTCGCCGAGGCGGACGCCGTTCAGCCACACGGTGGCAAAGCAATCGAGCCCCTCGAAGACGAGCTCCAGGCCCGACCCGGGCGGGCAGGCGGGGCTGGGAAACTGGCGGCGATACCACCACTGGTTGAATTCCAGGGGGCGCAGGGCTTCGATGTTGGCGGCGTAGAAGGGCTCCGGCAGCAGTCCGGCCCGGACCAGGTCCAGTTCGACGTTACCGGGCACGATGGCGGGCACGGTTTGCCAGTCGGCCCGAGCCAGGGCGGCGGGATCGGCGGGGGCCAGGGCCGCATCGGGGCCGAAGGCGAGTGACCAGGCGCCATCGAGGCTCCAGCGTTGCGGGGAGAGGTCGTCGGTGGTGGGTTCAGACATGTCTCTGTGTCTCCCTCTTCAGGATGTCCGCCCACCCTCGGCGGTCACGCCGGGCTGGCTGCGCCGACTCAACGGAATTGCAGGTCGCAGAGCTGGCGGTAACGACCGGCTTGGGCGTAGAGTTCAGCGTGGGTGCCGCGCTCGATGATACGGCCCTTGTCCAGCACGCAGATGCTGTTGGCGTGACGGACCGTGCTGAGCCGGTGCGCGATGGCGAACACGGTACGGTCGACCATGACGCGATTGATGGCGTCCTGGACGAGCTGTTCGGTAGCCGTATCCAGGGCGCTGGTGGCTTCGTCCAGGATAAGGATAGGCGGGTTCTTGAGGATGGCCCGGGCGATGGCGAGGCGCTGGCGCTGGCCGCCGCTGAGGAGCATACCCTTGTCGCCGACATTGCGCTCGTAGCCTTCGGCTTCGGCGACGATGAAGTCATGGGCATTCGCCTTGCGGGCCGCGTCCTCAATCTGGGCGGGCGTGGCCCCGGGGGTGCCATAGGCGATGTTCCGGGCGATGGTGTCGTTGAACAGCAGCGTTTCCTGGGTGACGAAGCCGATCAGGGACCGGAGGGATTTGACATCGAGAGTGCGCAGGTCGTGTCCATCGATGAGGATGCGGCCGGTACTGGGGTCGTAGAAGCGTGCCAGCAGGTTGACGATGGTCGTCTTGCCGGAGCCGGTTTCGCCGACGAAGGCCACGACGCTGCCGCGGGGGACGTCGAGTTGGATGTCGTGGAGCACCTGGTTCCCGTCGGCATCGTAGCGGAAGTCGACGTGCTCAAAGACGACGCGCTCGCGGAAGGCCGGGATGACCACCGGATGGGCCGGCAGGGGCAGGCTGGTATCGGTGTCCAGCAGTTCCTGAACCCGGTCAGCGGCGGCGGCGGTGCGCTGCACGACCGAGTTGATCTTGGCCAGTTGCTTGAGCGGCTTGTACATGAGGTAGCCGGCCAAGGCCATGGGGGCGATCCGCGCGATGGTCATACCCTGGAGGTAGCAGAGGATCACGAACAGGATGACGATGGTCATCGC
>CAIZKT010000923.1:0-2701 GCA_903933565.1 uncultured Victivallales bacterium
ATGCTTGGCTCGGTCGTAGCAGACCAGGAAGTCGAACTCCGAGGTCAGTTCCGTCTCGATAGTCTCCTGGATGAACTGGAAGAGCCCCACCACAATCTCGGTGAAGTCGATGTAGGCTACCCAATCCTGGCCGTACTCATGCTTCGTGGCGACCTCAAGTTCTCTCCGAGGGCCGCCTCCTTGCTGTCCGGGGTGCCATGGAAACGCCTGAACGACGAGTTCCGCCGGGACTACGACCGGGCTGTCGAGCACGTGCTTGAAGGAATCGTGAAAGAGGGCGGCGACAGACGGGAAGTCGAGGTAGAAGTGGACCGGATCATGGCTCAGGTCGTCGGCCTGCGCCTGGAGAAGTTCTCACCGGGCAAACGCCTCCCGAAGGCACCGGGGAGCGACTCCCAGCCGGGGCCTGCCTGAACTGCCTCGCTCTCACGCTAGTCCCAGGCCTCCCATCGCTGCCCGCCTGGTCCCACCGATTTTGGCCCCATCCCTTGACCTTGGCCTTAGATACGTGTATGATAATGCTAGTAAATAATAGGCCTAATAGCGACGAATGCTCATTGCTCCCTGCTGAGGACACCCACCGTGTCAGGAACAGCGGCACATGCTGTAGCTGGAGAGGCCAACCCTGGAACTGCCAGGGCGATGCCACGACCCCTGTTCCTGACCGGGGTTCCAGCAGGCTTCCCGTCTCCGGCAGACGACTACATCGAGAAGCAACTCGACCTGAACGAGCACCTGGTCAAGCACCCGGCAGCGACCTTCTTCGTCAGGGTCACGGGGAATTCCATGGCGGATGCCGGGATCAGGAACGGTGACATCCTGATCGTTGACCGTTCGCTGAACCCGAGCAGTGGGCGGGTCGTCATTGCTGTCCTCGACGGCGAGTTGACGGTGAAGCGCCTGGTCAAGAGGAATGGCGTCGTCAAGCTGGCATCGGAGAGCGACGGCCACCCTGACATCGAGATCCCCGAGGGCGCTGATCTTCAGGTCTGGGGTGTGGTCACCTATGCCATCCACCAGCTCTGACCAGCCCTTCCTTGCGGAGCCGATCTCATGCGAGCGATCTTCGCCCTGGTTGACTGCAACAACTTCTACGCCTCCTGCGAGCGGGTGTTCAACCCCAAGCTGGAGGGCCAGCCGGTGGTCGTGCTCTCCAACAACGATGGCTGTATCATTGCCCGCTCCAACGAGGCCAAGGCGCTGGGCGTCAAGATGGGGGCGCCCTACTTCCAGGTGCGGGATTTCCTGCGGGAGCACAAGGTTCATGTCCTCTCGTCCAACTACGCCCTTTACGGCGACATGTCCCACCGGGTCATGAGCATCCTGCACCGGCTGGAGCCGGATGTCGAGGTCTACTCCATTGACGAGGCTTTCATCCGCTTCACGCAGGCACGGAGCCAATCCCTGGCGGAGTGTGCCCGGAACATCCGAACCGTGGTCCGACGTGACACCGGGATACCGGTATCCATCGGCATCGGCCCCACCAAGACGCTGGCCAAACTCGCCAACCGGCTGGCGAAGAAAGACCCAACTTGGGATGGCGTGCTGGACATCACATCTCACCCGGACCCGGACAGCCTGATGGCCTCGGTCGAGGTCGGGGATGTCTGGGGCATAGGTCACAAGTCTGCCGAGCGCCTGAAGGCCTGCGGCGTCAGCACGGTTCTGGCGCTGAAGAACGTGGACCCGTCGTGGATGCGACGGCACTTCACTATCACCGGGTTCCGTACCGTGATGGAGCTTCGTGGGGTGGCGATGATCCCCATGGAGGAGCAACCGCCAGACCGGAAGTCCGTGGCCTGCTCCAGATCCTTCGGTGAGCGTGTCCGGTCCCTGGTCGAAATGAACGAAGCTCTCTCCTCGCACGTCGCCACAGCGGCAGAGAAGCTGAGGTCGCAGGGATTGGTGGCGTCCTGCCTGAACGTCTTCCTCATGACCGCCCGTCTCGCCAAGGATGATGCGTGCATCACGGCCAATCGGACGATGGAACTGCCCGAGGTCACTTCGCACACGCCCGTGCTCATCCACTATGCCTTGGGGTGCCTCAGGGGCATGTTCAAGGAAGGCACCGACTACAGGAAAATAGGGGTGGTGTTCACGGGACTTGTCCGGGAAGCGCTGGCCTCCCGGCAACCGACGCTCTTTGACCCAGGCAGATCGGACCGGATGGACTCGCTGATGAGGACCGTCGATCAGGTAAACGCCCGCTGGGGCAGGGATACGCTACGATTCGGGGCCATGGGGTTCGGGGGGCGCTGGCAGATGCACCGGGAACGGAAGACGCCTTCGTTCACGACCCGCTGGGATCAGCTTCCGCTGGTGAGGGCGTCGTGACCACTACAGCTCACCCGCTCCCCTCCTTCGCCAGCACCTCCAGCAGCCTGCCAATCGACGTTGGGGCAGACCCCTCGAAGTGGTTGTTCACGTTGACGAAGGTCACGGCCTTGCGAGCGGCATTGGCCCGGATGATGGTGGCCGCTGCCTGCAAGCCCTCCGGGTGAGGGTCAAGCACCCGGTCCCACTCCGGGCGCAAGTCAGCTCCGTAGGGGTTTGCTGGTATGAGAACCGCAGAAGGTCGAATGACCAAAGACCAAAGACCCATGACGAATGGCAGAATACCCTGCCGGGGCACCGGAGTTCTCTGGCGGTCAGGTCCGGCACCTACCGGGGATCCTGCTTGTATGAGACTTGCCGCAACCTC
>CAIZKT010000924.1:0-5135 GCA_903933565.1 uncultured Victivallales bacterium
CAACCCATCCTTCACCATGGGCAGCCCGCTCGGCGAACTGGGGCGCGAAATCAACGAGACCCAGCATGAGGTGACCCTGACGCAGGAGTTCTACATCGGGGTGTTCGAGCTGACGCAGAAGCAGTGGGAGCGGGTGATGGGTGTCTGGCCGAGCTACTTCAGCAACGCCAGCGTGCGCGACGCCCGCCCGGTGGAGAAGGTGAGCTACTACGACATTCGGGGATCTTTGTTGGGAGCTGGCTGGCCGGCCAGCAGCGCGGTGGACGCGACCTCGTTCATGGGCAAACTGCGGCAGAAGACCGGTCTGACCGCCCTCGATCTGCCCACCGAATCGCAGTGGGAGTACGCCTGCCGGGCCGGCACCACCACGGCCCTGAACAACGGCACCAACCTGACCTCGATCACCGAGGATGTCAACGTGGCCCTGGTTGGCCGCTACCTGTACAACAGCGGTTCGGGTCCCTTCAGCGCGGACAATGATCTGGCGAAGGGCACGGCGGCGGTCGGCTCGTACCTGGCGAATGCCTGGGGGCTGTACGATATGCACGGCAACGT
Organism: uncultured Victivallales bacterium; assembly: GCA_903933565.1. Lineage (GTDB taxonomy): Bacteria > Verrucomicrobiota > Lentisphaeria > Oligosphaerales > JAFGRS01 > CAILUI01. Next base: position 556 of record CAIZKT010000924.1, read on the forward strand.
CTATGAGTGGAGCCTCGACTGGTATCAGGCGAGCTATCCTGGCACCGTGTCGGACCCGCGAGGTGCGGCGTCGGGTTCGTACCGCGTCTTACGGGGTGGGGGCTGGGGCAGCGGCGCGCAGGGCTGCCGTTCTGCCTGCCGCATCATCGACGCCCCGTCGAGCCGGTACGTCAGCCTCGGCTGCCGCGTCGCCAGGACCCTGCCATGACCGGTAGGTCTTGTTCTCTTGTATTTGCCAGCCGGTAGGCTGGGCAACGTCGGCGTGCGCGGTAGCGCCGACGCCGACGTTCCGGGGGTGCAGGGGGGAACCCCCTGCCGATGAGCGAGATAATTTCTCGGGGTATGGAGGTCGATGGATGTACGAGTGGTTACGCTGAGATATCAGGATGGCCAACAGGGCTTTCCGGAAGGGGCCTTGCGCCAGGCGACGGCCGGTCGCGAGGTGCTGGAGGCCCGCGAGCACTTTTTCACGCATGGCAACGTGCCGCACCTGGCCGTGGTCCTGCTCTTGGGTGACGGCCCGTCCGAGGCGCGTTACCCCCGCGATCCGTCCGCGCCTGACCCCGAGTCGAGCCTTCCCGAGGAGCGGCGGGGGCTCTACCGGGATTTGCGGCGGTGGCGGAACGAGCGGGCCAAGGCCGATGGCAAACCCGCGTATGCCGTGGCGCGCAATGCCCAGTTGGCGGAGATCGTCATCCGGGCGCCGAAGACGCTGGCGGAACTGAAGGAGGTGGCGGGCATCGGCGAGGCATTCTGCCGGGATTACGGCGCCGCCGTGCTTGACCGGGTGGGGGCACTTTCGGCCACGGCGACGGGCGAGGCCGCGGCGCAAGCGGAGCAGCAGGTGTGAAGTCTTACGGTCGACTATGGGAACAGATCACCGCCCCCGGCAATCTGGCGGCGGCGTGGGCCCGCGTCCGCCAGGGGCACACCAATTCCGCCGCCGTGCAGGCCTTTGCCCGCGAGTTGGAGTCGCATCTCGGACGGTTGCGGGACGCGCTTCTGGCCGGCGACTGGTGCCCGGGCACTTACCGGCAATTCCGGGTGCAGGACCCGAAACCGCGCACGATCCGCTGCGCGCCGGTGTGCGACCGGGTGCTGCATCACGCGCTGTGCGGCGTGATCACGCCGCTGTTGGAGCGCGGCTTCAGCGAAGATAGTTACGCCTGCCGTGAGGGTAAGGGCACGCACCGGGCCTGCTTGCGGGCACGCCACCTGGTGCGGCGGAACCCATGGTACTGCAAGATCGACGTCCGGCACTACTTCGACAGCATGGATGACATGATTCTGTTCGCGGCCTCCAAAGCTGCCATCTGGGAAGGCTTGGACAGAGCGGCGCGGTGGCTGCGCGCGGAGCGCGGCCTGGAGCTGAAGGCCGAAGCGACGCGCCTCGCGCCGGTTTCCGAAGGCGTGCCGTTCCTGGGATTGCGCATTTTCCCCTCATGCTGGCGCCTGCAACGCGGACGCTTCCTGCGTACGCGGCGGAAGCTCAGGCGGCGTGAGCGCGATGTCGAGGCGGGCCTACTGGACGAGGCGCAGTTACAGGTTTGTGCCGTCTCGGCGCACGGCGGGGTGCGCTGGTTTGGCTTCAGGAACATCTTGCGGATGCACGCAGATAGGGCTGCCGGAGAAGGTGCGGCGTCGGGTTCGAACCGCGTCAAACGGGGTGGGAGCTGGAACAACAACGCGCAGAACTGCCGTTCTGCCAACCGCAACAACAACACCCCGTCGAACCGGAACAACAACATCGGCTGCCGCGTCGCCAGCACCGTGCCGCCAGGACAGGCAGGGTCCCATCCGGCGCCGCCCGTGTCCCGCGTCGGCGGGAACGAACATGCCCGGCCCCGGACGGCCAGTAGTCTCGACGACCGCCGTGCCGGGGCACTTTATGGGCAAGGGAGAGGGAACCATGCAGACGAGCCATGACCGGCCGGCGCCGCCCGTGGCGCAGGAATACGCGAAGGAAGTACGCCTCCGGCTCGGGGAACAGGCGCGCCAGGTCATCTTGTTCGGTTCGCAGGCCCGCGGCGACGCGCAGGCGGGCTCGGACTACGATTTCATTGTGGTCGTCGATGAGCGCACGCGCCAGTTGCGCGAGCTGCTCGCCGACGCCGGCGACCAACTGTTGGATAGGTGCGAGGCACTGTGTGCCGCGACGGTCTACGATCAGGCGCAATGGCGCCTGGTACACGACTCGCCGCTGGGCTGGAATGTCGAACGCGATGGGGTGTTGCTGTGAAGGCGGCTCCTGAAGTCCTGCGGGCTATTATGGCAAAGGCCATGCGAAAGCTTATGCGTGCCGAACAGGATCTGGCGGACGGGTTTCCAGAAGAGGCCGCCTCGCGGTCGTATTACGCCGCATTCCATGCCGTTACAGCGTTGCTGGCGACACGCGGACTGTCGTATTCCTCGCACACGCAGGTGATCGGGGCCTTCAGCCGGGAATTCGTTAAGACGGGCGTCTTGCCGAACGTCTTGTCCCGGCAGTTGCGGCAGCTTTTCGAGGATCGCCAGACCGCCGACTACGATTGGGTCACCACGATTGACGCGCAGACCGCCACCGATGCCGTTGCCGCCGCGAAGGCGCTGATTGCGCATTGCCAAGAGGAAATCTCGCGCCCGGGCCATGGCGAAACGGACCAGGCAGGAGCATAGACGATGACAGCGATCAAGACCACGACGCGGCGGACATGGGTGCTGGGCTGGCTGGGAGCGCTGCTGGCCAGCGGCGCGGCGTGGGCGGGCTCGCAAGTGCTCGTGTCCGGGGACACGGCGGCGGACTCGCGCGACTACACGCTGGAGGTGGTTAGCGCCCACGCGACCCCGACGCCGGGCGTCGGTAGCCACACCTATGCCTGGGGCGCTACGGTCACCGGCTCGGTCGTCGACGCTTCGGCCACCCACCATCCCACCGGCTGGACCGGCACCGGCAGCGTCCCTGCCAGTGGCAGCGCCCTGACGACGGGGGCACTCGTTCTCGCTGAGGTAGCGGGCTCGACCGCCTCCTCGATCACCTGGACTTGGGCGCCGACCCCGGCCACGGTGACCACCAGTACGCCGTCGGGTATCCTGGCCAGCGGCGCCCAAGGCGGCGGCGAGGTTGTCAGTGTGGGCGGCAGCGCCGTGACCCAGCGGGGCGTCTGCTGGAACACCGCCGGCTCGCCCACCCCGGCGGACAGCCTGACCATCAACGGCGCCGGTTTGGGCGCTTTCAGCAGCACTCTGTCGGGCCTGACGCCCAACACGGCCTACGCCGTCCGCGCCTACGCCACGAACGCCGCCGGGCCCGCCTACGGCGCGCAGCGCAACTTCCGCACTCTGGCTGCCACGCCGCTGGCGCCGCTGGTAAGCGCTCCCACCCTGACCACCCTCGCGGTCGCCTGCGCGGGCGGCGACGGCAATCCGGTCGGGACAGAGTACGCATTCAGCCTCACCCCGGCGGTGGGGGGAAACACCTGGGTGCAGCCGAACGGCAGCCTCGGCGCCGTCGCGGCCTGGCAGACTGCCGCCGTCTGGGGCACCAAGGCCGTGACCGGGCTATGCAGCGTCACCTCCTATACCTTTGCGGCCAAGGCGCGAAACGGCGACGCTGTGGAAACCGCCCTGGGGCCGGGCGCCGCTGGCACCACGCTGAACCAGGCCCCGGTCGCGGCGGCCGGCGGCCCGTACACGGTCTGCCAGGGCTCCGAGCTGGCTCTCGATGGCTCGGGCTCAACCGATCCCGATGCGGCGTGCGGCGACTCGGTCGTGACCTACGAGTGGGACCTCCGCGACGACGGCTCGTGGGAGTACAGCGGGGTCAATCCGACGCTGCCGTGGAGCGCGCTGTCGGGGTTGCCCGTGGGCTTGGCGACCGCCTTGCGCCTGCGGGTGACCGACGAGTCCGGGCTTGTCAGTACGGCGGCCAGCATCATCACGGTCACGAACGTGGCGCCGCTCATCTTGCCGGGGGCCAGCGTCGCGGTGACGATGGACGAGGACGGCGTGCCGACGTCGTGGAGCGCGCCGAGCGTGAGTGCCACGGATGTCGGCGGTGACGCGCTGATCTGGTCGAAGACGAGCGACCCGACGAATGGCACGGCCACCGTCAGCGGCACGGGGTTAGCGCCGACGACGTTCACCTACGCTCCGACGGGGAACTGGAATGGCGCGGACAGCTTCGTGGTGCAGGTGGTAGACCCCTACGGCGGCACGGACACGATCACGGTGAACGTGACGGTCAGCCCGCGGAATGATCCGCCGGTCAACACCGCCCTGCCCACGGTCACTGGCAGCCTGAAGGTTGGGCGGGCCCTGACGCTGACCCCCGGGACCTGGAACGATACGCTGGACGGCAACCTGCCAGCTTCGATCACGGTGACGCACCAGTGGCGACGCGCGACCGATGCGACGGGAACCGGAGCGCAGGACATTGCCGGTGCGACGGGACTGAGTTACACGTTGACCGTGGCGGACATGCACCAGTATGTGGGTGTCATGGAGACGGCAACTGACGGTGGGACACCGACCCCGGGACAGGTGGCGACGGCCGCGACGGAGGGGGGCCCGATTGGCAAGGCGACACCGCTGCTCACCTGGGC
>CAIZKT010000925.1:0-9168 GCA_903933565.1 uncultured Victivallales bacterium
CACCGCGCGGCCAGCTATGGCGCCCCATCGGGTCAGAGAATCTGGGGTATGCCCGGTACCCAGGGCGCTGCCCTGGGCTGAGGGATGGCGCCCCATCGGGGCTGAAGAGGCAGAAGGGATGGCGCCCCATCGGTGCTGAAGAGGCAGAAGGGATGGCGCCCCATCGGGGCTGAAGAGGCAGAGGCGAACCCGCGACTTCCGCGGCTGGGGGTGCCGCCGCGAAACCGTAGCTGGCAGGCCCTCGACCCTCTGCGGTTTTCAGACAAGCGAACCCCTACGGAACTGACATGCGCCCCGGCCTCAGGCGGGGCCGGCGGCTGGCGCCGGTTATGCCGCAGTGAGACGGGCGAGTCTCAAACGAGCGGCGGGAAAGAAGCGCTGGCGGCCTTCGGCAGCCTTCACGGGCATTACTCATGGCGGCGCGGCGGCGCGCTGGGGTTGACAGGCGGGATGGACGCATGACAGTGGGGCGGCGGAGGCGGCAGGCGCTGCCGCCAGCCCAGCAGCCGAAGGAGTGCAGGCCGTGATGACGCCCTCAATGTGGACCAGTTACCTGATCGAGTGGATGCCTGAGGAGATGGTGCGCGAGTTCAGTCGGCACGGCTGGCACACCTGCGAACTCAGCGATGAACACGGGCACGACCTGCTCAAACAGGGCGACCCGGTGGCGGTGGGGACGCGCTTGCGGGCCTTCGCGGCCGACTACGGCGTGCGCTTCCCGCAGGGGCACTTCTATCTATGCACCAAGGGGTACCGGCCCGAAGACCAGGCTGGACGCAAGGTTGCTGACATTGCGCCGGCGGACGCTGGGGAGTTTGCCCAGGCTCAGGCGGATATGCGGCGCTGGATTGACCTGTTCAATGCCTTGGGTGTCGAGGCGGGCGTCCTGCATCTGGGGGGCGGCAGTTTGGCGGCGGCCGGATGGAGTGAGGAGCGTATCCTGGCGCGGCGCTGCGAGGCGGTGTCACTCCTGGCGGAGTACGCCCGCGGCGGCTGCACCACGCTGTGTCTGGAGAATCTGGGGGCGGGCAGCGGCGTCCGCAACCTGGCCGACTTCGAACAGATTCTGGCCGCGGTGAATGCTCCCAATGTCGCCATCTGCCTGGATACGGGGCATGCCCATATCAACGGGGTGAACTGCGCCGAGTTCATCCTTGGGGCTGGGAAGCGGTTGAAAGCCTTGCACATCGCTGACAACCTCGGCCAGCACGATGACCATATGCTCCCCTACGGTCGCGGCACGGTCCGCTGGCCGGAGGTCATGAGTGCTTTGCGCGAGGTGCAGTACAGCGGCTTGTTCAACTTTGAAGTTCCCGGCGAGAATCACTGTCCGCGAGCGGTGCGCCTGGCCAAGTTGGACTACGCCTTGGCGTTAGCCGGCTACATGCTGGCGCAGGATGGTCTGCCGCCGGTCTGAGGCAGGGTTGAGGTGACCGCGCATGGCCCGCGCTCCCATCGCACGCATCCAGGTTGCCGGGGTCCACGATGCCGACGAGGCGCGCCTGCTGGGTGCGTGCGGGGTCGAATGGATCGGCATTCCTTTGCGTCTGCCGGTGCATCGGGAAGATTTGAGCGACGCGGCGGCGGCGGCGCTGGTGCGGGAGTGCGCCGGGGCGGTCTCGACTTTCGTGCTGATCACCTACCTAGAGCGGGCGGCGGAGATCGCCGAGCTGGCCCAGCGCTTGGGCGTCCGGCATGTGCAGATTCACGGTCCGATCCGCGTCGGCGAACTCAGCGCTCTGCGTCAGGCGCTTCCAGACGTGGTGATCATCAAGAGCCTGGTGGTGCATCCTGGGGGGGCGGCCTCCCGCTTACTCGATCAGGTCGCCCACCTGGCGCAGGGCGTGGAGGCGTTCATCACCGATACCTTCAACCCGTCTACCGGCGCCAGTGGGGCGACGGGGCTGACCCACGACTGGGAGGTGAGCCGGGAGATCGTGCGGGTCTCGCCCCGGCCGGTGATCCTGGCTGGCGGCTTGACCCCGGACAATGTGGGCGCCGCGATTCGGGCCGTGTCGCCGGCAGGGGTGGATTGCCACACGGGCGTGGAGGGCGCCGATGGCCGCAAGAACGAGCGGCTGGTACGACGGTTTGTCGAGGAGGCGAACCGCGCCTTCTCGGCGGTCCGGGGCGGGTAGCGCACCTGCCGCGCCAGGGCGATCCTCGGGTAGGTCTGGGGCGCAGGTCAGTTCCGTAGGTTCCGAGTTCCGAGTTCCGGGTTCCGAGTTCAGGGGTCAGGGGTCAGGGGTCAGCAGGATCCCCGGCTGGTGCCGGACATGACAGCCAGAGAACTGCGGTGCTCCGGCAGGGGATTCTGCACTTCGTCATGGGGCCTTGGTCATTTGACCTTCTGCGGTTCTCATACAAGCAAACCCCTACGGAGCTGACCTGCGCCCGTAGGTCTGGCCTGGTTCGCGGCGAAGAAGGAGGACGGATATGGGCTGGCATCCACGACCCTGCGGACCCCGGTTCAGGCTGTCGCTGCTGGTGGCGTTCACCGCCTTGCCCGTCCTGCAGGCTGAGCCGAAGGGAGCTTTACCGGTCATGACTGCGGATGCCATCGTCATCGCCAATGACGTGTGCCGTTACGAGATGGGAACGGACGGCCTGAACCGCGCCTTTGTGGACCTGGCGGAGCAGAAGAACTACTGCGAGCCGGGCCAGCCGGTCATGGTGGTGCGGGCGCGGGGGAAGCTCTTTTCCTCGACCCGGGTCGAGTTGAGCGGCGAGACCCTCCGGGTGTCCTTCGGCGACTCGGGGGTGCAGGTCGCCGCGATTCTCGCCAGCCGCCCGGGTTACTTCACCTTGACTGTCGTCGAGGTCAGCGGGGCGGAGGTCGAGTGGGTGCAGTTCTGCAATCTTCGTCTGACCCTCTCGCAGTCCGTCGGTACGCTGGTGAACGCTGCCTGGGACGAGCACTTTGCCGCCTGCGTGCTGGCCGGCAACGACCGCACCCACTCGTACGGCGCCGATGAGGCGCGCGGCAACCTTCAGGCCAAGTGCTACCGCGAGTTTGGCTTTGAGGGGGCGAAGATTGCGATCATCGGCGTGCCTACGGGGGCTCCCGATCCCGCCAACCGCCTGCTGGACGCCATCGAGCGGGTCGAGATCGAACAGGGCCTGCCGCATCCCATGCTCAACGGGGTCTGGATCAAGCGCGCCCCGGAACGCTTCGCCTCCTACCTCATGGTCAATGGCATCAGCGAGCAGAACATTGACCAGGTCGTGGCCTTCGCCAAGGGTGGCTTTGGGTGCGTCGAGATCTACCCCTGGCGGTCCACTCCGGGCTACGAACTGAACCCGCAGCAGTTTCCGCACGGCATGGCCGGGCTCAAGGCGGTTGCCGACAAGGTCCATGCTGCCGGCCTGCAACTGGGCTTGCACTGCATGCAGGCGATGGTCGGCTGGGGGCCGAAGAACGACCCCTACATCGTGCCCAAGGCTGACCCGCGGCTGCTGCAGGACCGGCACGCGACGCTCGCCGCGGCGCTCGAGCCCACGGCAACCACGCTGACGGTCAAGGAAGGCACGACCGGCTGGCCCGAGCGCGGCGACCTCTACCTCGACGGCGAGATCGTGCAGTACCTCAAGCGTACCGATACGGGCTTCGCCGAATGCCAGCGCGGTCTGCACGGCACCACCATCGCGGCGCACCCGGTGGGCGCCACGGTCGGGCGTCTGGTGAACTGCTTTCCGATCTGGGGGCATACGGTCTACTGCCCGGACATCAAGACGGATATGATCGAAGAGGTCTGCGACCGCCTGGCGAGCGTGTTCAACGAGACGGGCGCGGACATGAGTTACTTCGATGGCGGCGAGGAGGTCAACGTCCAGCCGCCGCAGTGGCGCAACCAGGGCCGCGTCGCCCTGGGGGTCCAGTCGCGGCTGAAGCAGCCGGTCATCCTCGAGGGCAACGCGCTCTACACCAACCTCTCCTGGCACGTCATCACGCGCGGCAGTCCGCACTTTGACCCGATCTACTTCGGCCGGCGCATCTACACCCTGCGCCACAAGGGCCAGAACCCGGCGCGCTGGGCGCGGAACCTGCTCACTGGCGACGTCGGCTGGTTCCACCCGCACATGCGTTCCCTGACCACCGACGCGGTGACTCCGGACGAGGTGTTGCTGCTCTGCCTCAAGGCGCTCGGCGGTAACGCGCCCATTTCCTTCAGCATGAATGCCGCCAACCCCTGGGAGAACCGGCGCATGCCGGAGATGCTGGAGATCATCCGTGCCTGCGACGAGTTGAAGCGGCGCGGCGCCTTTTCCGAGGCGGTGCGCGCCGAACTGGTCAAGCCCATGGCTGAGCACACGCTGGAGTGCGCTGCCGACGGCGAGTGGCAGGTGCGGCCGCTCCAATTCGGTCCGCCGCGCCTGGTGGCGGCGGATTCGAATGAGCGGCGCGAGTGGCGCTCTCAGAATGTGTATGCCGAGCAGTCGCCCTGGATTCGGATTCGGGCTCAGACGCAACTGGCGCCGTACGGGTCCAAGGAGAACCTGGTGCTGGCCGACTTTGGCGGCGCGGTGCCGTTCAAGCCGGTAGATGCCGCCTCGCCCGATCTGGTGCAGACGGTGGAACCCTCGCCCGAGACGGCGCCCGATGGCGCCAGCGTGTTCTGCTACCGCGCTGAGAACCGTGGCAAGGCGGCCTCGGGCTGGTGCCGGATTTCGTACCCGCTGCCCAAAGCGCTGGACCTCTCGACGCATCGTCGGCTCGGCTTGTGGCTGCGCTCTGAAGGGCAGGGCGGTATCCTCAATGTGCAGCTTGCCGCCACCGATGCGCGCCGCGATCACTATGTGCCGTTGAGCGCCTCGGGCTGGACCTACGTGGTCCTGGATGCGCCCGAGGACAGCCGCTACTACGACTACACCTGGCCTTACGGGTTCACCGATCTGATGTACACCTGCTGGCCGGTCTACACCCCGACCAAGGAGTTGAACCTCTACTTCAACGCGCTGCCGGCCGGCGCCAAGACCGCCTGCTGGATCAGCCGCATCGAGGCGCTGCAGGAGACGTCCTTGCCGCTGCGCTCGCCCGCCCTCGATGCCGGGGGCCAGCGCCTGGTTTTTCCGGTGACGCTCAAGCCGAACGAGTATGTCGAGTTGGACTGGCGCGGCCAGGGTCGGCACTTTGATGCCGATGGTGGTCTTCTGGCTGAGGTGGCGCCGGAGGGCGCGTTGCGGCTGCCGGTCGGCGAGAGCACGGTGCGCTTTGCCTGCACCCTCGAGGCCGCCGCCTCAGCGCGCGCCGAAGTGACCCTGGCCACGCGCGGCGAGCCGCTGCCGAACCCGACGGGTGAGCGCAAGCCCGCGCGTCGTCGCGCTGCCGCAGACAGGCTGGCCTACCCCTCGCTGGCCGCCGTCCCGTCGGCGGTCGGCGACGAGCTCAAGCTCCTCGCGGATGGCCGGGGCGGCTGGCGTCTGTTCCAGGGCTCGTACCTGCGTCTGGCCGACGACCCCGTGCAATCCGTCAGCGCCTTCGATGGGAAAGCGAATGTGTGGACGGTCGCGAGTGCCGCGGATACGGCCTGCCGGGCCGGGATCGTGCTCACCTATGCCGCCGGGACCCAGGACTACGACCATCCGCAGGCGCTGGTGGTGGAGAGTTTTGCCGATCTCACGGGCTACCGCGGGAGCGCCACGAATGCGTTTGAGAAGTACGTGGTCGGCGAAGGCAAGCAGTTCCACGCCGGCGGCCCGGTGCGCGCCGGGGTCACCCAGAGCTTTGCGGCCACCACGGCGGCGGCCAAGGTTGGCCCGTCGTGCGCCGTCTACAGCGCCACGAACGCGGCCGGCGCCGGCGGCTGGTGCGCCCTGGGAAAGCGCTTCGCGCCGGGGCTAGACCTGTCGCGCTTTACGCGCCTGGCGCTCTGGGTCTGCGGCGACAACAAGGGCGAGACGCTCAAGATCCAGTTCTGGGACACGGCCGGTAAGTACGCGGATTGGCTGGTGCCGGTCAACTACAGCGGCTGGCGCTTGCAGAGCTTCGACACCGCGACGGCGACCGGCTTTGATTGGGCCAGGATCGACTACCTGATCATCTACTATAACGGCCTGCCTGCGGACACCACCTGCGAAATCCGCCTCGACGGTCTGAAGGCATTGCCGGCCGCGGGCAAGGCACTCGCCCTGGAACATGCGGCCCTCACGCTCAACGGCCGCCGCCTGGCGTTGCCGGACCTGGCCCCGGGCGCGGCTGTGACCGTGGATGGCGTTGGCCGGATTGGGTTGTGGCACCCCGGGAAGGAGCAGGCGACCGCCTCCAAGGCCAAGGGCGGCGGGCTCATACTGCAGCCGGGCGTGAATCAGCTTGAACTCAGCGGCGACAGCCAGCGCGGCGGACCCCCTGAAGTGACGCTGCGGGTGCTGCGCTTTGGCCCGGTGCGCCAGTAACCACAAGGAGCAGCCGATGTCCACCATGAACGTGAGTACCGCCGCGTTTTCCCGAGAGGTCGAACGCATTCTGCCGCTGGAAGCGCCCTACGATTACCACAAACAGCTGGCAGAGAGCCCCGTACACCGAGCCAGACGGGACCCCGAAGCCCGCCCGCAAGCTGGCGAGATGGCGCTGCCCGAGCACGGTTGGCGACTGCTCTGGAACCGGCATAGTTCGCCGCTGCTCGAGACGGCGGTTCGGGACTTTCAGGACTACCTGTCGACCTCGATGCAGGTGCAGGTCGAGGTGGCGGGCCTGGAGACGCTGGCGGATGGGCCCGGCCTGAGTCAGAGCATCGTGGTGGGGACGCGGGAACAACTACCCGGGTGCGGGACTGCCTTGCGAGGGCCGAAGGACTATGAGATCGTTGCGACGCCGGGACGGTTGACGGTCTGTGGCTTCGACGAACGCGGCGCGATGTACGGGCTGTACAACCTGGAAGCCCGGATGAATCTGCGCGAAGCGCCGTACTTGCCGGCGGATCTGCGGACGGTCCGGCACAGTCTCTACGACACCCGCATGGTCCAATCCTGGATGGGCTGGATGGAGTGGCCGGACTCGATTCTCTCGCACCTGGCCCACGACGGCTTCGATGCCATCTTTGCCTCGGTCTATGCCAACCCCAATGGCGACCGGACTACGGCGGAGACCTCGACCGAGTTCTATGCCCGCCTGCTGCATAAGGTGCGGCGTCAGGACCCGGCCCGGATGCGCGACCTGATTGACCGTGCCGCCCGCTTCGGCATCAAGGTCTATACGCCGATCATCTACCAGTACCTGGGGACCCCGGAAAGCGAAGCCGGATTGCGCCTGCTGGTGCGTGACATCCTGAAGCAGTTCCCGGACCTTCAGGGCTACGTGCTGCTGACCGAGGGCTTCTGGTACAAGCAATGGGGCGGTGGGCACAGCGCCAGCCCGGAGTATGTGCGGGACTGGGCGCGGCACTGGTGCCAGGCCGTCGGCATCGTGGCGGAAGAATGTCACCGGGTGAATCCCGCCATCGAGGTCCTGCCGTGGGAGTACAACATCGACTTCCGCCCGCAGAACGCCGAGATGAAGCGCTACTTCATCCAGCAGCTTCCCGGGGACACCATCCCGCTGCTCACCTGGGAGAATGGCAAGAGCTTCGAGTTGGACGGGATGCAGGGTTATCTATGCGACTACTCGCTGAACCAGATCGGGCCGGCGGAGGTGACCGACGCCCAGATCGCCGAGGCTCGCCTGCGGGGCATGAAGGTCTACTGCAAGGCCGATACCTTCGCTACCTGGCAGTTCGGCACCATTCCCTATCTGCCCTTCCCACACCAGTGGTACGAGAGGTACAAGGCCCTGGAGAAGTATGGGGTGAACGGTACGCTTGAGACTTGGAGCACGGGCTACAAGCCAAACTTCATCGCTGAGCTGCGGGCCTGGACCTGCTGGAGCGCCGCGCCGTCACTCGAGGAGATGCTCGGCGGGCTGGCCAGCCGCGACTTTGGAGCCGCGGGGAAAGAGCGGGTGCTCAAGGCCTGGGACTACTTCAGTCAAGCGATCCGGCTGGTGCCTGACACCGGGCCGCACATGGGGACCAACAACGCCATCGGCAACCCGCTGTTCTTCGTGGAGCCGCCGGCCCGGACCGTGACCTTCAACCACTCCTGGACGGACCATGGCCAATGGCTGGGTTACTTCGGGAGCAGCGTCGTCCCCTACTGGCCCTTCACTGTCTTCTACCTGGTCTTCTGCCCAGACTTTACCAACCGTACCAACCGCGCCGAGCTCTACGCGCGGGGCGTGTCGGGGGTGCAGGCCGGACCCGAAACCCCCGTCCTGCCGGTCTTCCTGAAGTACCTGCGGCAAGCGGCCGATCTCATGGAGAAGGGGCTGAAGCTGTACCGCGCGGCCGCCCTCGAGAGTCCGCCAGCCAAACGGCAAGGGGCCGTCCGCGAAGTGGTCATTGCCGAGCACCTGCAGCGCATGATCCAGAGCAACGGCGCCATCCTGGAGTTCGAAGACCTGCGCCTGCGGCAGGCGGTCGAGTCCGACGGCCCGAAGGCGCTGGCGCTGCTGGACCGTATGGAAGGCATTCTCCGCCAGGAAGTGGTGCGCACCAAGCGCTCGCTGCTGGCGGTCACCCGGGACTCCCGCCTAGGCTTTCAGTTCGAGCAGGACTACGTCTACACCCCTTACTCTCTGCGCGAGAAACTGGGAGTCCTGCGGGAGACCCTGAAGCTGCACCTACCCGCCGCCCGCCGGTCGTGGAACGGTAAGGGCAGCGGCGGCCGCGATTCGGTCGTCGGGTGACGGCCTGCTCTCGCCCTCGAGGAATCACCTTGCCAGGCACGTGGCCATGGCAACCTGATCGACCTGGTGCCGACAGGTAGTGGCTGCTTCGATGAAGCTGCCATGGGGCGCACGCTCAGCGAGCGAGCGCCTACTTCCGGGCGTCCATGTTGCGCCCGGTGGCGAGTACGGGTTCGCGTAACCGGGGTGACCCTCACACCAGTCCGAGGGCGGCCCGGCGCGTTCGCCTTGGCAAATGACCTCGCCCGCCCGCGTTCGCTCCGCTGATCTTGTTGGGCAATCCTCAGCGTTTGATGGTCTGACGCTTGTGCTGACTCATGTCGTCGGCGTGTCCTTGGATACCCAGCCGTCGAATGTGCTGTATGCAGGCGGCGCGATCGGAGCGAAACAGAAAAGAAAAAAAGACCTGTGCAATAAGGGAGTCCGTCTGGAGCGCTGAAGGCGCGCTG
>CAIZKT010000926.1:0-3892 GCA_903933565.1 uncultured Victivallales bacterium
GCAGTCTCCCCCAAGAGTAAAGGGACCCGTTCTGCTCGCCGGACGCGGAGACGATCGAAACAAAAACCCCTACGGAACTGACCTGCGCCCCAGGTCAGCCTTGGGCCGCTCTGCCGCGAGGTAGAGCAGCAGGATGTACCCGGGGGTACCTCCAATGCGGGCCAGGTCAAGCAACTGCGTTGCCTGCTTCGCCGGCACAGCGTCGCTCAGCGGCGCGATCAGCCGGCTGTACAGCCTGGCCTTCTGGAAGAGGTCGGCCGCCCCTGCACACTATCTCCCAGAAACACACCCCGAAGCGCTTCATGTCGCCCGTCGTGACGCCTGGCTGTGATCCCGCCCGCAACTCCACCGTCAGACCAGGCGGCCAGTCAGCCCGCCTCCCAGCCTTCCTCCCGCCCCGCGGCCGCAGACGGTTCCGAGCCTCTGCCGCCCCTGTCTTCACTCCCGTCCGCCGGAGCGCCACCCCCACCGGCCGCCCTGCCGTGGCCGCCATCGCCGGCGCACTGCTGACCATGATCCTTGCCCCACAGATCCCCCGCACCGTCGTCATCCAGGCCAGGCTCACACGCATACTCAGAGCCGAGATCCTTGAAAAACCGGGCAGAACCTACACCCGCCGGAGCAGGCACGGGAACCGTGGTAAGGGCAAAAGGTAAAGGCAACACCCGCGCCCAGTACCAGCGGCGCAAGCTACGTCGTGCCGAGGCCAAGCACCGCCACCCAGACTAGACAAACCCGAAACTTGACGGCGTTGGGCCGCCGCCCCCACTTCGGAACAGCTCGTGATGGAGCTGGAGTACGTCGCCCCCGACGAGTTCCTGATGGCATTGTGAGCAACCCGGCCAGCCAGGACTGCAAGAGGGCTGTGCCCCAGGCCGGCCTGGTTGTGGCGCCTTCCCCGCTTCTTCGACGGTGCCGGCCTGCCCGGACTGTCTTCCCTCCCCGGCAAGGGCCAGCCACCGGTCCTTTCCGGGGAGGGAGGAGCGGGGATTCCCCCCATTTCTAGCGCTTCCCGCGCCTCTGCGTTATCTTCTGCCTCGTGCCCGAGAAAGCAATTTCCTATCAGTCACCATCTCCGTTCATTGGGTCCACCAAGTCCATTGAGTCCATTGGCGGAACGGCGACGAGAACGACGGCGAAAGAGGGAGATTCACATGAGCCGAATGGTCAGGTCATTCATGGCCATTTCTTGCGCCGCTTCGTGTGCCGTGGCCGGTGAGTCCCGGCCGGCACCGGCATTGATCATGAGCCTGGACTACGACGATTGGGACCTGAAGCCGGCTGCAATTGACGCGTTCCTGCGCGTGGTGAAGGACGTTGGGTTCACCCGGATGCACTGGCGGGTCGCGCATGAGAAGGGTTTCCTCTATCGCTCCAAAGACGCCGTGACGGCCACCAGTCGGCTCGACTCGTACGGCGGGCCGGACTTCGACCCGGTTCGCTATGGAGTTCAGAAAGGACACGAACTCGGCCTGGAAGTCTACAGCTACGTGGACGCCTGGGAAAACCTGGGTTTTCTCGGCACGTGGGGCGAGGACCACCCGGATTTCTGCATGATGATGCGTGACGGGAAACGCTGGACTGGCGGCATCAGCTATGCCTACCCGGAAGGCCGTGCCTATCGCCTGATCCCGGTGCGCGAGACCGCGCGTTTGGGGGTGGACGGCGTGTACATCGAGAATTGGTCCTGGCACGGCGGGGGGCCGCCGTCCGCCCCGATGGGCCTCGAACCGCCGGTCGCGGAACGGTACAAACAGCGCTACGGCACAGACCCGCGGACCGAGGCGTGTGACCCGCTAAAGCTCAAGACGGTGCAAGGTGAATTCTACCGCGAGTTCCTGGTCGACGCGAAGAACTCGCTGGCGCCAGGCCAGAAACTGGCTTTCTCGTATGTGTTCAGCCAGGCAGGCTACCTGGTACACATGCCCGTCCTCGACTTCAGGGAACTGGTGGCCAGTCACATCATCGACGTGCTCATCCTCGGCGTTTCGTTCGGACCGGACTGGGACTGCTGGCTGACGCAGGAAGGGCACGACCAGGCCCGCGAGTGGGCTGAATACTGTCACCAGCACGGGGCCCAGTTCGTGCCGTACCTCTACACGGACAATCCGTATGTCGCCTGCTGGGAGCGCTTCGGCGCGCCCGGGGTCCGGGCGCGCTGGAAGGGCGACCACGCCTGGCTGGCCGACACGGGTGTCGACGGCTTCACGAACCGGAACGTGCCCGAGTGTCTAGGCGCGCACGGGGCGCCGGGCAGCACCGACCGGGCCATGGTGTCCAAGTACCTGGCACCCGCTGCGGAGCAGCTCTGGTCTGGCGCGGCAGAGGGGCTCCAGGCGCCGCCGGGGAGCCTCCGGCCGCTCTGGACGCCAGCGCGCCTTCCGGACACCGCTCCGACCGTGCTGGTCCTGATGTCCACGGTCCAGGCCAGCCGCTATCCGGAAACGCATCTGGGCTTGGTGCGGCAGTACCGCACGCTGCTGGCCAACCTCGGCTGCGGCATGGAACTGGCCACCTCCAAGAACGAGTTGGAGAGCCATCTTGCCGCACCCCGGAAACATGCGGCGCTGATCCTGGCGCACCAATGCTGGGACGAGCCTTGGATCGCGGACTGGCTCACCGCCAACGGCGCGCGGTTGCTGGAGTACGTCAAGAACGGCGGGACGCTGCTCGGCCAAACCGGCCCCGGCTCGCCGCTGACCGGTGTCCTGGGTCTCGAATGCGTGACCGGCAAGGTGGCCGGAGGCGATGTGCTCCGAATCCAGCGGGCGCAGCTGCCCGCCGAAATGGCGCGGTTCCTGCCGGACACCCTGGACCTGAAGCGGAACGTGGGCGGTTACACCTTCCGGCAGGGCACGCTGCTGAAGGATTTCATCGATCCCGCACCGCTTGTCTACAACCCGTCCAAACTGCCCGAGTGGGCAACCTACCGGGTCAGCATTGCCGGTCCGGCGGTTGACGGCGAGGCGTGGCCGGTGCTGCTGGCCGGACGCATGGGCGAGGGCAAGATCCTGTGTGCCACGACTCCGTTCCTGGCGCGGGAGATGGTCGCGATCAACCCCGCCGACGGCCCCGACGTGCCGGAGCACATCCGGCTCTGGCAGGCGATCGGGCACTGGCTGTTCCCCGGCCGCGAGTTGCCGCTGGACGCGGCCATGGCGGCGCAGGACCAGCGGTTCGCGGCGATGGACAAGAACTCGCTGGCGAATGGCAGCTTCGAGGACGGCTGGATCATGGGGCATCCGGCATACTGGATGGCTGAAGGTCGCGAACCGGGGACTTGGGTCAAGAGCGGCCAGGGCCTGGCGCTGGAAGACAGCGGTGCCGCAGGCGGCGGAACCTGTCTGCGTCTGGACGCGGAGAAAGTGGCATCCCTGACCAGCATGAGGTTCCCGGTCCGGTCCGAGACCGGGTACGTCCTGACCGGGCAGATCAAGGCGTCGGAAACGGGCGGGACGATCGCCGTAACCGTCTTCTCGAATCCAAGTCCGGACGAGCTCGAGGTGGAACCCGGTGCAGGCTGGAGGAGTTTCGAACTCCGCCTGAAGTCACCTGCCGCCAAGGCGGTGACGGGATTCGATTCCCGCATCGTTTCGGCATGGGTCGACATCAGGATGCCCGGCCGCGGCACGGTCTGGCTGGACGGTCTCAGGCTCAGACGCGACGAGCGTACCGAAAAGGAAACCGGAAAGGGAGAGTAAACCATGGCCGCATCAAAGCGAGGGAGCGCCGAGCACGGCGCGGTGTGCCGTATGCCGCACGACAAGTTCGGCTACTTCGGTTGGCCACGTGTAACGCGTATGGACGACGGCACGCTGGTTGCCTCGACCGGGCGCATCTCAGTTCCGTAGGGGTTTGCTTGTATGAGAACCGCAGAAGGTCGAATGACCAA
>CAIZKT010000927.1:0-3631 GCA_903933565.1 uncultured Victivallales bacterium
ATACTTACATAACTGCGTGCGAGAAAACCTTCCGACTTAGTGACGGTCATAGGCCCTTCGACCTCGCCAAAACAGCACTTCCAGGCACGATTTCTACCCACAGGAATCCCAGAAGAGCCTTTTCTTTTCGGCGTGGCCTGCCCGCCCCACGGATACCCCCGCGGCGGGCACGGCGGCAAGGGGCTCACGGAACCGGATTGCGGGCAGCATGGCGGCGATTCCGAGGCGGAGAGCCGCACAACGCGCAGTTGGGGACGGCGGGCCGCCCCGTACCTGGCTTATGGCAGGTTATCACCAGGAATAACCTGGCGGCGCAACTGAGCCGGAACCGGCGACAGGCCTGCCAGGTGATCTGTCCCGTGCCCCTATCCCGTGAGGAGGTGCTGGCGGATGTCCAGGCGCCGCCGTTGTGGCGGCGACAGGCGGAGCAGAGGTGAGGGTCCGGTGCCGTGGCGGTGTTGAGAGCGTGGCCACAACGCAACCGGACGAATGCCGTGGTCCGGTGGTGGGGTGGCTTCCTTGTTAGGTAGCCGAGCACGCCCATGGGTTACCTCCTCGATGGGTTGGGGTCAAAGGTGACCGGCAGGGGCAGCACAAGCGCTCTCTCCGTCGGTCGCCTGTGACGGCCGTTTAGGCGGCCGTGTAGGTACGGCCTGGGGTTTGATTGTCGAGTGCGGTCAGGCGAATACGCGGAGACTGCCCTACCGCCTGAGTGGCTTGCTTGTCAGGTTGATGATCCTACATTCATACCGCGCTGGGGGATGGCCTCTGGCGGCTGCCGGATCTGTCCCGTTGGCCACCCAGACGAGCGCTGGGGCTCTGTTTCTCAGGCGGCGTCCAAAGTTAAGAGGGGATCCATGATGGAGAACCGCCGAGACCACGCCCGCGACGACGTGAACGCCGAAGTGCTAGGTCGGTTCGCCGCGGCCAACATGGCGTACCCCGAATCGGCCGCCAGGCAGATGGGTGACATGGTGGCGGAAACGCTCCGACGCGATGACGCCTATCGCAGCATACTTGGGGGCGCCCAGCCCATAGCCAGTAAGGCTGGCCAGGTAGCTGAGCAGCTTCACGCCGAAAGTTTCAACCTTGAGGCGATGCTGCAGGACAAGACAGCCAGAGCGCTTACCGACAGAGATCCGGCGTGGTCCCAAACCCCGTACAGCGTGAATGACCCCGTCGCCGATATCGCCATCGTGGACAACGGCGAGGTTGTCCACAACTCCCAAGTGAAGTACTACAAGGATCCCCAGGCTACGGCCAATGCCATGCGCGAGGTACGGCCAGACGGATCTCAGCATTACCACGATGCGGACTCTTTTGTCGGGCCTTCTGATCAGGTACATCCGACGGACGGAAGTCCAGGGATCAAAGATGAACTACGGAAGACACGGCTGAAGAACGAACAGACCCGGCCCGCTGTCGCCACTGCCGCCAAGAACGTTGAGGAGCGGGTCAGTGATCGACTGGAACACGATGGCGCGAGATCCCGTCCCCTTAGCAGAGAAGAGGCGCGTCGAGCTGCGAGTGATGGGCCAGAGGGCACGAAACTACGCAGGGACATTGAGGACACCTACCTGGACCGCTCAACTCTCCAGCAGATGAGGAATGCCGCAGTCGGGGCGGCAGCTATCTCCGCCGTGATGGCCGGGACTGTCGGCACCATCCAGTATCTGAAGCTTGTGAAGGAAGGAAAGATCACCCCGGAGGAGGCGATTCTTGGCATCCTGAAGGGTACGGCGATGGCTTCGGCCGACAGCGCACTGAAGGCGGCAGCGGCGGCCGGTACGGTGAGCGTGGTCACACGTCTGACGGCCGGTGCGCTTGCAACACAGTCTGTCGGAGGCCTGCTGGCGAGGGGTGGAATCGCCGGTGCGGCGGTGTGCGCCGTCGACCTGGTTCAGTGTATGGTCATGGTAGCCGCAGGCAGGATGTCGCCGCAGGAGCTGGAGACCCGTTTCGGCAAGAACATCCTGCAAACGTCGGGTGGCGTTGCCGGCTCTACTATTGGCGTCAGTGTGGCGGCGGCGCTGGGTGCCACAGTTGGTCTTGCGCCTGTCCTGGCTGGTATTGCCGGGGGGCTGATTGTCGGACTTGCAGTGACAATCGCGGTCGAGAACGGAATTGAAAAGCCTTACCGTGAAGTGATGAATAACACCGCCTCCCTGGCGGCCGCTGGCGCTGCCATGCAACAGTGCTCGGAAGCCATGGCGATGGGGCAGCGGGCGTTCTGCGGTTTTCTGGTCATGGATCGCAACGTGGACGAGATGACGTCACGTCAGATCACACGTATTGACCAGGCTGGCGAGAACATGCTGAAGGCAATCCGGAAGCTCTGAAAGGGGTCTGGCCGTGTTCGAATACTCCCTCCAGGAAAAGCAGCACATTGACCAACAGCTTGATCCTCTGCTCCAAAGGGCCGGTGAACAAGCGGTCGAGATGCAACAGTTGGCGTTGGACGCAACCCGGTTACAGGCATGTACCGCGGACCGTTTGCAGGAGTACAGGGACAAGGGTTTCTTCAAACGCTGCTGGGGCAAGATCAGCGGGAAGACCAGTTCTCTGGAGAGGGCGAACGTTCAGGACTTGGTTGAGATGCAAAGGACGAGCTGGCGCTATCTCTCATTGCTCCAAGAGCGGGATCTGATGCTCGCCAGTTCGATCATTACCGTTAAGAACAACCTGTTGACGCTGGCGGTCAAGGAGGAGGAGGCAAGACGGGCCATCACCGAGATGGCCGAACGTATTGGCGAGCGTTTCCTGGGGTTGGAGAGTCGAGTTGGCAGCCTTGAGGTGGCGACGAACGTCCACAGCTGGCTCCTGACCCTGCAGACTCTCGACTACGAGGAGAGGTTCCCCCCAAATATGAGGCTGCTTCGAATCGTGCGTGACTTCCTTCGTCTGAAAGCGGGCGACTGGAGCCTCCAGGAGATTCGGTATCTGCAGAAAGCCGTGAGCGAAGTCGGACTTGAGGCGAAGCGCAGGGTCACGCTCAGTGACTTCCTCGACGGTCTGATTGACGAGATCGAGCAGATTACGTTCCCTGGGTTCCAGAATCTGGCCTGCCTGCCGCAGGGCGACAATGGTCCGGTTATACCCGCCGTGTTCGTACTGGAGCAGGTCGCCGTCCCATCCTTCGCCGCACTCGCAGTCATTGACCGAGACTACGAGACTAGCTAGAGCCTTTCCCAAAAGCCTCTGACGGCGTAATGCCACCGGAATGGTATCATGGTTCAGCGCCCCCGGATGTCCGTTTTCGGGCCTGAAGCGGGCCGTCGGCCCCGTCTCAGGCGGCGTTTGGCCAAGAACTGCGAGGCATTGGGCGCTTTCTGTGCATAGGTGCTTCTCCGGTGTTGCCCGGTTCCTTCATCGTCCCTTCCGTAACGTGCGGCGTCGCTTCAGGCGGCGGCTGCCTGTTCGGCGTGCTTCTGGCGCCGACACCAGGCCAGACGCCAGAGGTTGTAGGTCAGGACTGCTTCGGACAGGTCCTGGCCCACGCCCTCGATGCCTCGGCGGCAGAAGCGCCGCATGCCGCACTTGTGCTTGAGCGTAAAGATGGTCGACAGATCGGAAGAGCACACGTCTGAACTCCAGTCACAGCGATAGATCTCGTATGCCGTCTTCTGCTTGA
>CAIZKT010000928.1:0-2400 GCA_903933565.1 uncultured Victivallales bacterium
GCCGCCGCGGCGCCGACGCAGCGGCGCCCTCCAACGCCCGAAGTCCGCCGCGGCGGACGGGGGGCGGAAGGGGACGCGCCCTGTGCCATACGAGGTTGCTGCAAGTCTCATACATGCGCCGTAGCCCTGCCTGAAGGCCTGGTGGCGCTCACTGGCCGAGCGCTACAACGGGACGGCCGGGCCCAATCCGGGCGGCAGCAGTTCAAAGCCCTGCTGGGCAAAGTGAGCATCGTAGGCGAAGGCGGTGCGGATCTTGCGTCGCCGCATGGACTCGAAGCTGCAGCAGTCCACCAGGCTGAGGTCCCGGGCGCCCGCGGTCAAGAGCATTGAGAGCGCTGCCGTGTGCAGCCCCGCGTCCACGTAATCCACCTCCACCACGGGCAGAATCTGGTCGACGAACACGCGGACAGCCTCAATGCCGAGGCGGCGCTGCAGGATGGCGCTGGTCTCGACCACGACGTACGAGGTGGTGACCATCCCCGCCTCCGCGTTGACCAGCTCCTTCCAGGCCCGGACGGCGCGCACCGCCCAGAGATCGTTTCGGTTCAACACGGCCAGGAAGGCCGACGTGTCGATGAAGACATTCATGGGGCATCCCCCTCGGCAAAGGCCGCGTTGTGCTCTGTGGCCAAACCGGGCTCGGCCGCGAAACGTCCGCATGCCTGTAACGCCAGCTCGCGCCTCCTGGCGTCCCCCTGCCCTGCCTGGCGCCCCAGGTAGGCGTCCAGCGCTTGACGGATGGCCTCAGCCATGGAGATACCACTGGCCACCGTCACCCGCTTGAGTTCGCTGGCCTGAGCCTCGGTGAGCTGAATCTGAGTTCGTACCATATCTTCACCTCATGACATCATACCATGACACCATGCTTACATAATGTCATACTGTAAGGAAGTCAAGAGCTGGTCCATGTTTCCCGGATGGCGCGCCTGCCCTCGGGCGGACAGCAGCCCATCGTCTGGGCACTGCCAGGCACGATTCCGAGCGCGACCGCGATGTCTTCAGCGCTTCTCCGGGACCGCGCCCTCGGGCTGCGGCGCCTCGGGCGCTGGCGCGGCGGCCGACTTCCCTTCCTCCAGTTCCCGGACCTCCTGCAGTTTGAACGCCTCACTGTACCGGATACACTCTTCCATGACGACCTGCCTTTCTGTTACGCAGGTGTCAACCTACAGTCGGACAAGACACTCGGCTTCGTCTGGCGCGAACTGGCTGACAGGAGGATTGTCTGTGAGCGGTATGGATCATGCTCCACGGGTGGTGGTCGTAGGCTATGGCCGCTGGGGGCGCTGTTGTCACTGCTATCTGGTCCGCAGCACGCCTGGCTTGACGCTTCACGGCGTGGTCTCGGCCGATGCGAGCAAGCGAGAGGCTATCGTTGCCGAGCAACACTGCCGGACGTACGGCAAGCTCGAAGAGGCGTTACAGGATGAGGCGGTTGACGTCGTGGTGCTGGCGACGCCCAACAGTGCTCACGCGGCCCAGGCGGTCGCCGCGCTCCAGGCGGGCAAGCACGTCCTGACGGATAAGGTGATGTGCCTGGACCTGGCGCAATGCGAGCGCATGATCGCCGCGGCGCAGCGCCACGACCGTCTGCTGACGGTGTTCCAGAACCGCCGTCTGGACGGCGACTTCCTGACGGTTCAGGGGCTCATGCAGGCGGGCGAATTGGGCGATGTCCGCTGGCTGGAGATGGCCTGGCAGGGTTTCGGTATCTGGGGCGGCTGGCGCGGCCAGGCAGCCATGGGCGGCGGCAAGATCTACGATCTGGGCGCGCATCTGCTGGACCAGATCCTGCTGCTCTTTCCCGAGACGGTCACGGGGGTGTACTGCCGCACCCATCACGACCTGATCGAGCGCGACATCGAGAGCGAGGGTTTTCTGGTCATCTCCTTCGACTCGGGCCGCACGGCCGTGGTCGACGTCTCCAGTCTTGCCGCCGTGCAGAAGCCGCACTTCTACGTCAGAGGAACCCGGGGAACGTTCATCAAGTCTGGCCTTGACCCCCAGGAGAAGGCGCTGATGGCCGGCGATATCGACAGCGCCATGGAGCCTGAGTCCCAGTATGGCACGCTGCGCACCAAGGACAGCGAACGCCAGGTGCCGACCGTGTCCGGACGCTGGCGGAGTTTCTACGAGAATCTCAGGGACAGTCTGACCGCGGGCCTGCCGCCTTTGGTGACGCTTCCCCAGGCACGACGGGTGATGGCCGTGCTGGACGCCGCCAAGCGCAGCGCCAGCGTCGGCCAGGTGATCCGCCCCGAGTGAGTTGGTTGAGGCTCTTGCGGAACCCCCCGCGTCTGGCCCTGGAGCCCGCGATGCCGAGCCCGTTTCGGGCGGGTTCGCGGTATTCCCAGATACGGCGGAGACCGCCGGCTCCAGGGGATTGCGTTATCGCGCGCGGTA
>CAIZKT010000929.1:0-9981 GCA_903933565.1 uncultured Victivallales bacterium
CTATCGCTGTGACTGGAGTTCAGACGTGTGCTCTTCCGATCTCCATCGGGGTACAGGGCGAGCAGGCTCTGGCGGTCCTGGCGGAAACCCTGGCCTCCTGGCCGCTGTACTACCTCAGCATCACCGGGCGGGTACGGCCTGGTGCGGATCAGGCCGCGGGGTTGAGTCTGGCCCAGGCCCGCGCCGAGGCGGTTGCTGCGAGTCTCACGGCCAAGGGCCTGGCCCCGCAACGGGCCAGGATCGCCGCTGAGATTGCGCCGAATGATATGCCGGAGGCGCAGTCGGTCGTCTTCGTGGTCAGGCAGGCGCCCTATTGAGGTCGTGGCGACGGCAAGGATAAAGCTGGTGACGCAACCTACGGAGATCAGGGCCTTGAGACGCCGTGACGTCATCAGGCAACTGCTGCTTGGCCCCGTGGACGGGATCACGCTGGCGCCATTTCTGGCCGGCATGACTCTGACGATCGGCGCCTGGGCACGGCATCCCGAACCCGGGCTCTACATGGCGTCCGGCGTGATCCTGATGCTGCTGTCGGCGGGTATCTACCTCAACCGCTTGATCCTCGGCTGGAACGACCGTCAGGAGCGTATCCTCACGGCCTGGCGCGTCACGGTGGAGAAGGCGCGGGATCAGGAGTTGGACGCGCTGTACCGGGAACTGCAGCAGGATGGCGACCCGCGCACGGAGACTCTCTTGAAGGATCTGCGTACCCTGACCAAGGCGATCATGAGCGCGCAGTCGGGGTCCCCCGCCTCGGCCGCGCTTGACATCGTCTCTGACGTGGACGCCTTGTTTCAGCGCAGTGTGGACTATCTTAAGGAGTCGCTCGACTTGTGGCGCACCGCCGAGCAGGTCAACCGCGAGCCGATCCGAGCCCAGTTGCGCAGCCAACGGGAGGTGCTGATCGCGGAAGTGGAGAAGAGCCTGGAGAATCTGGGCGACGTACTGGGCGGACTGAAGCGCGTCGCGGTGAGTTCAGGGAGCAATCCACAGCTCGCCGATCTGCGTGACGAGCTCAAGGCCAGGCTGCGGATTGCGGAAGAAGTCGAGCAACGGATGAGTGCCATGCGCGACCGCCGGGTGGCGGCGCCGGACGAAGCCGTCTATCTGAAGCACGCGGACCCCTGACCGAGGAGGACACAGACCATGTTCAAGGCCATCGGACGGTTCTTCACGACCCTCGGTTACCTGCTGACCGGGCGCCTCGATGCGAAGACGAAAGGGCTCAACGAGGACCCCAACGTGGTGCGGGCCCGCTACGATCAACTCATCACCCAGAAGCGGCAGTCCATCTTGCAGGTGCGCAACGCCGTGGCCGGCGTGATCCGCAACGCCGAGCGCAAGCGCGGTGAGCTTCAGGCCACCAAAGAGGACATCGCCAAGAAGGATCGCCTCATGAGCGGCGCCAAGGCCATGGCGGCCAAGCTGGCCAAGGGCAGAAGCCGCGAGGAGGCTCAGCAAGACATGGAGTTCGTGAAGTGCATGAAGGCCTTTCAGGACTTCAAGAGCTCCCTCGAAATCCTCGAACAGCGTCGGGAGGGACTGGAACTCGACATCGAACAGACCGAGAAGGATGCCAAGGGTTACGAAGTCCAACTGCAGGGGTTGCACCGCGACTTGCAGGAGCTGATTGACGAACGCGAGCGCAGCGTGGCGGATGTCGCGATGGCGCGGGAAACGCGCGCCGCCAGCGAAGCTCTGGCCGGCATCGCCAACGACGGTACCGCCGATGACCTGCGGCGTCTGCGCGAGACCGTGGCGCAGGCTAAAGCCGAGGCGCAGGTCACCTCCCGGTTGGCGGGCACCGATAGCGCCCGGCAGGAAGCGGAATTTCTGGAGTTGGCCGGCGGGGTTGAGGCCGAAAGCGAGTTCCTGGACGGTATCTTCGGGGCCGAGAAGGCGGAGACGGCCGCCCCGGACGCGGTGAAGGCGGCCCCGGAAACCGTAGTAAAGGAGAAGCAGCGCCTGCCCGAGTGAGTGCGGCCAGGCAGGCCCCGAGGTCGAGAGAGTGGGATAGGTCGGCAGTGCGTTCGTCACCCCAGCGTGGGTAGACCAGGAGATCCTCAGATGCTCAGAAAATGGCTGGTTCTCGGTGCCGTGGCTGGGGCGCTGGGTGGCGTCGGCGGCCGGGCGGCGGACGTCCCTTCGTTCTCGCTGGCGGTCAGCGAGTATCCGTCCTGGAGCGGTACCTTCCTCACCGCGTGCGATCTGGGCTTGATCGACGGCGCCGAGGGCAAGCTCGGACCGCTCGAGCGGAAGTGGCAGATTGACCTGGTGATCAAGGACACCGACTACGACTCGTGCATCACCCTGTTTGTCAACGGCAATGTGGACGCCGCCTGCCTCACGAATATCGACAGTCTGGCGCCCAGTGTCTCCCGCCACGCCGTAGTCATACTGCCCACCTCCACCAGCGCGGGGGCGGACGCCTGCCTGACCCAAGCCGCCATCACAGACGTCAAGCAGCTCAAGGGGGTGACGGTGCGCGGGCTGGCCGCCAGTGTCTCACAGTATGCCTTCGATAAAGGGCTTCAGGCCCTCGGTGAGAACCCGAAAGATTACAAGTTCGAGAACCTGGACCCGGTCCAGGTCGGGGTGGCCTTGCAGAGCGGCAAGATCGAGGCTGGCATTACCTGGAACCCGGTCGTGCTCGAGACCCTCAAGGCCAACCCTACCCTGCGCCGACTCTTCGACTCGTCCCTGATCAAGGGGCACATCATCGACATGGTGACCGCGTCCCGGCAGTCGCTCGAGCGGGACGGCGGCAAGCGCTGGGCCTGTGCTCTGGTGGACGTCTACTACACCCTCTGCGGGCTGATGGACAACGACAAGACCCGCGATAAGACCCTCACGGCCATGGGCACACGCTTCGCCAAGCTCGGCCTGGAGGATATGCGGGTCATCGTGCGGGAGACTCAGTTCTACTCGACGCCGACCAAGGGCCTGGCACTTTTCGGGGGCCAGGAATTGCGGAAGGTGATGACCGATCAGGTGCTTCCATGGGCCCTTGACCGGGGCCTGGTCGAGAAAGCGAAACTGCCCACGGTGGCCTATGGCAACGACCCCAAGGCCAACCTCTGTTTCGATCCGCAGTACATCCAAGCAGTGGCTGACGGCAAGAAATGATTGGCAAGCCCATATCCAAGCAGACGTCGCTGCTGTGTGCCGCGCTCTGCGTGGCGGTGCTGGTGGCGGCCTACTCGGCTCTGGCTACCTCGCAGCACCGGAAGAACTCGGACGACCGCACCATCCCGACCTGGCGACAGTTGTGGAGCGGCCTGGTCTTTCTCTGCGAGCAGCCCACCCAGCAGGCCGACGACGATGCCGGTGACCTGCTCGCCGCCGCCTTGCAGGGCGCGGGCATCAACGAGTCACCCGAACGGCGGCAGAAGGGCTGGCTTGAAGGGCGTATCCTCTGGGAAGCCTCAAAGGCCAGCCTCGGGCGCCTGTGCGGCGGGCTGTCCCTGGGCCTGGCCGGTGGCATCGTCATGGGAATCCTGATGGGGTGCTTTCACAAGGTCGACGCCGCGCTCTCGCCGGTGCTGTATTTCGCCTCGCGGATCATCGCCACGGCCGCCATGCCGATCTTCTTCAAACTGGCCGGCATCGAGTTGCAGATGTACATCGCCATGATCGCCTTCGGGTCCATGCCCATCGTCACCCTGACCGTATCGCAGTACGTGCGTGAGTTTCCCGAGGAGTTGCGCTTCAAGGCCTACACCCTGGGCGCCAGCCATAGCGAAGTGATCACCACGGCGATCTTCCCCTGCGTCCTGCCGAGAATCCTTGATCTGGCCATCCTGACGATCGGCCCGGCGCTGGTCTACCTCATCGCCGCGGAACAGATTGTCGCGGGGGAAGGCTTTGGCTACCGCATCAGAGTGCTGACCAAGGCC
The DNA here is from genome assembly GCA_903933565.1 of uncultured Victivallales bacterium. Classification (GTDB taxonomy): domain Bacteria; phylum Verrucomicrobiota; class Lentisphaeria; order Oligosphaerales; family JAFGRS01; genus CAILUI01. Next base: position 3,897 of record CAIZKT010000929.1, read on the forward strand.
ACCCGTTTCGAGGTTGTTTATCCCTTGATCATCATTCTGACGGTCTACGCCGGCATGATGACCTGGGGGCTCAGGAAGCTGCGACGGAAGCTCTGCCCATGGTACGAGGCGATGAAGAGGTGACGCCGTGGCCGATCCTATCCTCCAGATCTGCGGCGTGTCACATGCGTTTGGCCGCAGCCGGATCCTCTATAACCTCAACCTCGAGATTCAGCGCGGGCATTTCATCGGCCTGGTGGGTCCCAGCGGCTGCGGCAAGTCGACGCTGTTGCGGGCGATCGTCGGAACCCATCCACCCCAGTGCGGGCGCATTCTGATCCACGGGGACGGCGGCCCCCGGATAGTGAACGCTCCGGGACGCGACCGCGGAATCGTCTACCAGCGTTACTCCCTGTTTCCCCACCTCACCGCCCAGGAGAATGTGGCCTACGGCCTGATGGTGGATCAGACCAGCACGTCCTGCCGCTGGTTCAGGCGGGCGCACTGGCGTGCTTTGCGTCGCACTCACCTTGACGAGGCCGCGGCATTCTTGCAGCGCCTGAAACTCGGCGAGGCTCTGCATCGCTACCCGCCGGAAATGTCGGGGGGGATGTGCCAGCGCGTCGCCATCGCGCAAGCGCTGATTATGAAGCCCGCCGTCCTGCTCCTGGATGAGCCCTTCGGCGCCCTTGACGAGGCGACGCGAGAGGAACTGCAGCGGGTCTTGCTGACCCTCCGCGCCGAGAACCAGGCGGCCTGCCGTCGCCACGAACTCCCGCCCCATACGGTGGTGCTGGTCACCCACGAGATCAACGAGGCCATCTTCGTCAGCGACCGTGTCGTCGGTCTTTCGCAGTACTGGGACTGGAAAGGGGCAGGGGAGAGCGAGTGCCCCGGCGCCACCTTCGTCTACGACCAGCCCGCCCCCGTCTTCGCCCCCGACGATCCCCGCGATTTCCTCTCCTTCCGCGACCAGAAAGAGGAGATCCTCCGGGTGGTGTTTGAGCCGGCGCACAGCCAGGCCCACCGCGAATATTTCAGCCTGGCGGCCCAAGCGTCAGGAAAGAGCCCCGCATGAATACTGCTGCCCCTGATTTCCTCTTCGAGGCGGGACGGATCGTCAACTCGGGACAGGCCCGCACCCTCATCCTCAGTGGGAACATCGCCGACCTCTTCCGTTGCGGCGAAGGGCAGGACGAGGACTATCTGCCGCTGGTGGACCTGCTGGCCCGGCAGTGGGCTCTGCCCAGCGCGCTGCTGGTCATCTACGAACTGAACGGCCCGGTCCGTTTCCTGAGTTCTGCCGACGCCCAGAAGATGAAGGACGCCTGGGGAGCGCTCCACGACGAAGATAACCAGCGCGCGATCGACCTGGCGCTGGCCCGTACCCGCAGACGCATCGCCGAATTGCAGCAGGAGCCCAGGAACGGCTTCGATGAGTGCCTGGCCAAGGCGAAGGGGAACCCGACCTACGCCCTGGAGCTACTGCGCCAGATGTGCCTCTGTTCGCGCCTCAATCGCGACGGCGTTCCCCTGTTGTGGGAGGACTTGATCATCATCGTCGAGGGCGCTGACTTCCTCATCCCCGAGGGAGATATCGGGCGGCTGTCGGACGTGGACCGGCAGCGTGTAGCCATCTGCCGGGACTGGTTCTCCGACCCCGGTTTTGTCAATGGCAAGGACACCGTGGTGCTCCTTTCCGAGTCCCGCAGCCTGCTGAACAGCAAGGTGGCCCGCCTGCCGCAGCTCCTTGAAGTCGAGGTCCCCTCGCCGAGCGAGGACGACCGCGCGGGCTTCATCCGCTGGTTCAGCCGGAGCTTGCCCGCTGGCCGCACGCTGAAGCTGTGGGGATCGCAGGAGAACCTCGCCGCGGTGACCGCCGGGCTTTCCTTCCATGCGTTGCTCCAACTGCTGCGCCTGGCGGCTCACGCCGATCTCACGCTGAAGCCCGAGACCGTCATCGCCAAGGTCGAGAGTTTCATCCAGGACCAGTTAGGGGAGGATGTGGTCGAGTTCAAGCGGCCCGAGCACACCCTGAAGGACGTGGTCGGCTTCGGGAGACTGAAGGCGTTTCTGAAGGAGGAATTTGTGCCCCGCGTTCGCGCTACGGGCAAGAGCGCCCTGCCGGGGGCCGTGGTCGGGGGGCCTATCGGCGCCGGGAAGAGCTTCCTCCTTGAGGCCGTGGCGGGCGAACTTGGCATCGTGGTACTGGTGCTGAAGAATATCCGCAGCAAGTGGTTCGGCGAGACCGACGTGATCTTCGAGCGCCTGCGCCGCATCATCCGTGCTCTGGACAAGTCGCTGGTGTTTGTGGACGAGGCGGACACCCAGTTTGGCGGTCTCGGCGAGGGAACCCACGATACGGAACGACGCCTCACGGGCAAGGTGCAGGCCATGATGTCCGACCCCGCGCTGAGGGGGAAGACCTCCTGGCTGCTCATCACCGCGCGCATCCACCTGCTTTCGCCGGACATCCGGCGCCCCGGCCGGGCCGGCAGTCTGGTCATCCCCGTTCTCGACCCTGAAGGCGACGACCTCGACGATTTTATCGCCTGGATGATCAAACCCGTCTTCCAGAAAAGCGCGGCGTGGCCAGACCTCAGGAGCGCCGCCCAGGCTCTGCGCGACCAGACCCGCGGCTACTATGCCGCCGCCTTTGCCGAGGTGCGCTCCGACTTGATCGCGGCGGCGGAACTGCGCCAGCAACCGGGACTGACGCTCGAAGCTATTCGCGACGTTCTGGCTGACCACCTGCTCCCCGCGGTTGAGTCCACCCGCCGCTATCAGGCCCTCCAAGCCCTGGTCAATTGCACCCGGCGTTCCCTCCTGCCCGCCCTGCCTGCCGGCCAGGATTTTGATGGCCGCAGGGCTGACTGGGCCCGGGAACTGCGCCTCCTCGAGGCTCAGGGCGTGGGCTGACTTCCAGTCCGACGGGTCGGACGGCTCAGCGCGCCGATCGCCATGCGTATCTGCCCTCTTGCCCCCGCGTTGGACAGCGAGCCGCCTGCGCCCTAGGTTACCGGCGTGTACGGGCGGCGGCGTTGCCACTGGGGGGTCCGGTCGTGCTCTTCTCGTTCCACTGTCCAGCCTGCAAGAGCAAGCTTGAAGCCGATGCCTCGTTGAGTGGCAGCCAGGCCGACTGTCCGCACTGCGCTGCGCCGGTGGCCATTCCCGAAGGCCGCGTCGCTGCTGGGACCACGCTGGCCGGGTTCCGCCTCGACCGCCGGTTGGGCAAGGGTGGCATGGGCGAGGTCTACCTGGCCCAGCAGCTCTCCGTGAGGCGGCAGGTCGCGGTCAAGATTCTGCCGCCGGGCTTCGCCGAGAACCCGGAGGCCATTCAGCGCTTCATGCACGAAGGCCGCCTGGCGGCAAAGTTGGACCATTTCAACATCGTGACCGTCTTCGAGGCCGGCGAGGACAACGGCCACTTTTACCTCGCCATGGCCTACATCGAGGGCGAGTCTCTGGACCAGCGTCTGAAGCGGGACAAGGTCCTGCCTGAAGCCGAGGCCCTTGGCATCATCCGCACGATGGCCGACGCCCTGGCCTATGCCTGGGACGAGTTCCAGCTCCTGCACCGCGATCTCAAGCCGGCCAATATCATGGTCGACCGTCGCGGTCGCGTCTTTCTCATGGACCTGGGCCTGGCCAAGAGCCTCGGCGAAGAGAACGGCATGACCCTCTCGGGCGCCGTCATCGGGACGCCGCAGTACATGAGTCCGGAGCAGGCTCAGGGTCTCTCCGACCTCGGGGTGCCGACGGACGTCTACGCGCTCGGGGCCACTCTGTACCATCTCGTCACCGGCACGCCGCCGTTCAGCGGTGACAGCGCCCTGGGTATGCTCAATCAGCACGTGCATGCGCCCTTGCCGCCGCCGCGCTCACGCAATCCGCAGGTGAGCGAAGCCTGCAGTCAGTTGATCGAGACGATGATGGCCAAGCAGCCCGCTGCGCGCTACGGCGACTGGCACGCTCTCGTTGCCGATATCGACCGGGTGCGGCAGGGTGCGGTACCCGCCGTTGCCCCGTCGGTAGTGCCGTCTTCGGGCGGTCCTATTTCAGCCCAGGCGCCCGGGGTTGCCGCCGCACCCCCAGACGTCAGCCAGGCCGACCCCCTGCGACCGCCGCAGGAAGCCTCGCTCGGCCTGCGGCGGGCCCCGCCTTCGTCGGTGACCCCTGTGGTGCCGATCGCGACCAGGCGCCCGAGCTGGTTGACTCTCGGCCTGGCGGCTGCGGTGCTCGTCGTGCTGGCCCTGATCAGCGTGCTGGTGGTCTCACGGCGGGGTCGGCCCGCCGCCTCTCCCTCTGAGGCAGCCGCAGCTGCTTTGCCAACGCCCAAGCCAGCGCCAGCCTTGGCTCCGGCGCCCACGGTTCCGCCGGTGGTCGCCTCCGCCGGTCCCGTTGCCGGCCAGCCGTGGACGGTACCGGAGGTCGGCATGGAGTTCGTCTGGATCAAGCCGATGAATCTGTGGGTGGGAAAGTACGAAATGACCAACGGGGAGTACCGGAAGAAGGAGCCGGGGCACGACTCGAAGACGTACGATGGGCTCGATCTGAACGGGGACCGGCAGCCGGTGGTCGTGGTGGGTTGGGGCGACGCCTGTGCCTATGAGGAGTGGCTGACGGAACGGGAACGGGCGGCCGGACGCCTGCCGACTGGCCTGCGCTACCGCCTGCCAACCGAGGACGAGTTCATGGTCTACGCTCAGTGCGGAGATGGACGCGAGTATCCGTGGGGCAACGAATGGCCGCCGAAGAGCGGCCAGGCCGGGAACTACTCGGGCGAGGAATCGGCGTGGAAGGGTAGGCTGGCAGGGTACCTTGATGGCCACCCCGCGACCTGCGTTGTGGAGAAGAGCTGGGCGAACCCTTGGGGCCTCTACGGCGTGGGTGGAAATGTCTGGGAGGGCTGCGCGAGCGACACGAACCCGAAGCCCACCTTCGGCGGCTGGCGTGGCGCCTGCTGGGCCGCCAGCCCTCAGGAGCTCCTGCGCTGCGCCTGCCGCTTCCCCTACGGCAATGCCTCGAGTAAGAGCCCCTTTACCGGCTTCCGCTTGGTGTTGTCCCCCGGTCCGGCCGCAACGACAGCCACCACGGCCGCTCCGCCCGTCTTGGGCCAGCCCTGGACCGTGCCTGCCCTGGGGCTGGAGTTGGTGTGGGTCGCCCCCGGCAGTTTCCAGATGGGGGCGGCGGATGCGGCAGACTGCGAGAAGCCGGTGCATACCGTGCGAATCTCGCAGGGCTTCTGGATGGGGACGTATCAGGTGACCCAGGCGGAGTACGAGGCGGTGATAGGGAAGAACCTGAGCCGCTTCAAGGGCGCGCGCAATCCGGTCGAGCAGGTGTCGTGGAACGACGCCACGGCCTTCTGCGCGAAGCTGACGGAGCGGGAGCAGAAGTCGGGGCGTCTGCCCGCAGGGCACGAGTACCGCCTGCCGACCGAGGCGGAGTGGGAGTACGCAGCGCGGGGCGGGGCCGGCTCCAAGGGCTACACCTATGCCGGCTCGAACGTCGTCGACGAGGTAGCCTGGTACTACGGCAACTCGGGCGACAGGCCACTGGACGACGCAGAGGCGGACGGCAATAAACGGGAGAGTAACGCCATCAGCAATAAGTGCCGGACGCACCCCGTGGGTCAGAAGAAGCCGAACGAACTGGGGCTGTACGACCTGTCAGGCAACGTCTGGGAATGGTGTCTGGACTGGTACGACGACACCTACTACGCGAAGAGTCCCGGAACAGACCCCGTGAATCTGCGGGCGACAACCCTGCGCGCTTGTCGCGGCGGCGGCTGGATCTATGGCGCCGGGTCCGTGCGGTTGGCCTCCCGGGAGAAGGACAAGCCGACCGACCGCTTCCATTTCACGGGCTTCCGCGCCTGCCTGGCGCCGCCGCTCCCCGCCGCGCCGTAGGCGTCTGCCGTGGGCTGAGACGCTGGTCACGACCGGCTCGGCGAAACCGCCTTGCAGCAACCCCAGGCGCTTCCCATTCCGCCCTTCGTCCGCCGCGGCGAACGAGGGGCGTTGGAGGGCGCCGCTGCGGCGGCGCCGCGGCGGCCACGCAGGGCCGCCCTCCAGGCGCTCCGGCGCGTCCCGGCCGGAGCGGA
>CAIZKT010000930.1:0-2062 GCA_903933565.1 uncultured Victivallales bacterium
CGTCGCAGTACTTGGCCAAACACCGCCTGAGACGGGGCCGACGGCCCGGTTCAGGCCCGAAAACGGACATCCGGGGGCGCTGAACCATGATACCATTCCGGTGGCCTTACGCCGTCAGAGGCTTTTGGGAAAGGCTCTAGCGCACGGATGTAGGCCGGGTCGGAGGGGAACACGGCCCGGCCCCAGGGCGTGGCCGCGGCGGCGCTCAGTTCGGCCGCGGCGGTTTCCCGCCAGGCAGTGCCTGCACCCCGCGCGGCGCTTACGGCGCGGTTGATCGAGGGATTCGGCTCGGCCATCTCGCCGTAGCTTGCCCTGTCGATCACCAAGTCGGGGCGCAAGGCGTTCAGGAGGACGAAGAGGTCTCCGTCCCCCATCTGCAGAGGGGTGGCGGTCATGAAAAGCACGGCATCGGCATTGTCGCAGAAGAAACGCACCCCTTGGTGGGCGAAGGTGTTCGGGTTGCGGATGTGGTGCGCTTCGTCCACGATCACGAGGTCGAATCTCGGTGGCGGGTCCAGATCCAGCAGCCCTTTCCGCTTCCGCCGACCCTGTTCCCCGTAGAGCAGCCGTTCGTCGAACAGGGAGTATGGGACGATGACCCGGGAGTAGTGCGGGTCCCAGGCACCCTCCATGTCCATCTCCTCGATGCGGCCTCTCAGCTTCGGTCCGTCCAGATGCGTGAAGCGTTCATCGAAGCGCCGCATCTCCGCTTCCCACTTCCGTTCGGCGACCAGCGGCCTGGGACAGATGATCAGCACGGTTCTGACGTCGCCACGGGCCTGGAGCTCGCGCAGGATGAGCCCGGCCTCGATCGTCTTGCCGACGCCGACGCTGTCTGCGATGAGGAGCCGGGGCCGGTCGGCGCGCATGAACTTGAGCACCGGCCGGAACTGGTAGGGTATGAAATCGATCCTGGCAGCATTCAGTGAGAACAGCGACGACACACCTGGGTGCGTGATCTGGGCGGCGGTCAGGCGTGCGTGGAAGACGGCGGCGGTCTCGATCCGCGGGGCGCTTTCCGCCGGCTCTTCGAGCGGAAGGAGCTGGGAGGCATAGAACTGCCGCCGGGAGCCGTCGATGAACACGGTGTACCGGCCCTCGGGGTGTCCTTCAGCTTTCTCGATGATGGCACCCGTCTTCGAAGGGTCTGACGCCAAGCGGACAAGATCACCAAGGGTGAAGCCCGTGTGCGACTCGGCCACGGCCGCGGGAGACGCCGCAGCTTCCGTTGGCGCTGCCTGCTCACGCCCGGTGTTCAGTATCTCCTGCTTGAACTCCTCGATGGCGTCAAACAGGTGATGTTCGGGCGCTACGGCCCCCAGCAGCCGGTGGGCCGTGTCCAGATCCCGGTACACAACACCGTCGGGTTCGACAGCCGTGTCGGCATGTGCCCACCGGTTCCGCACAGACTGAAGCTCCTTCAGGTAGTGCCTGCACTCCTGCGGCAGGGACTCCCGGTTCGATATCTCCCACCAGTTCTGGTCGAAGACGCGCAACAGTGCTGCCAGGTCGAGCCCCGTCAGCTCCGAACAGTGCGTCTGCCGGGCACGCTCGGCCTGTTGGGTCGACAAGCACCGAAGGACTAGGTTGTCCCACCAGCCGTCAGGTTGGAGTCTGGGCAAGATCGTGCCAAGATACCCGCATAGCACACGGGCAAGCTCTCTGAGGACGGCAGCCATCTTGCCGTGGTTGCGATGGTCCCGCTCGTACTGATCCATACCCGACTCCATCACTGGGCCCCCGCCCGCATCCAAGGAGATCATGGAGGGCTTGGGATTCCCTCCATGTAGCCTGGAAGTAAACCATAAGTCGTTATGCTAACATTAGTTGTGATTATAGGAGTGACGTATGGTGGAGCTTACGCTAGTGGCGGGTCTGGATGGATTCAACCGGGTTCTGGCGTGCCGGGACACGTTTCTGACGGATCTGAAGTTGGTCAACGGCCCCTCGATGATCCGCGATGAGAATGGCATGGTGGCCGGTTACGTGTTCGTGGACATCGCCGGTCGCGACATCGGCAGCTACGTCAAGGATGCCAAACAGGTGGTCTCCCGGGACATCA
>CAIZKT010000931.1:0-3304 GCA_903933565.1 uncultured Victivallales bacterium
CTGACGGCGGGTATTCTCGCGCCACCAGATACGGCAGACAGACCACGGGGTGTTGCGCCGCCCAGCTCGGTTTCTTGAAACAGCCCTGACGCCAACCCTCGCTGGTATACGATGCGTTCGCGTGGCATTATGTTGGGAAGAGCGGCTGGCTGGGACGCCGCGCGTAGACGATCCGTACTGGATAGGGAGACCTGCATCATGATCGCCAAGGCCCTCATCTGCGATGCGCAACAAAGCTTCGCTCTGCGCGACGTCCTGCTGCCCGACTGCGGCCCTGACCGCATGCTGGTCCGGGCTCTGCGGACGGGCGTCAGCATCGGCACCGAGTTTGCCCTGGTCCGCAACAAGATCTCCTGGGGGCCCTACCCTCTATGCCTGGGCTACCAGGGCGTGGGCGTGGTCACCGAGGTCGGCGGCAACGTCACCGGCTTCGCGCTGGGCGACACGGTCTACTACCGCGACGGCAAGAATCTGCAGTTGACCGATGGCACCGCAGTCTCGTCGGTGGCCGGTACGCACTGTTCCCACGCCCTCATCAACCCCAAGGCGACACACGGCGTGGAACAGTTGCCCAAGGGGGTTGATCCGGAGTGCGGCGCGCTGTTTGTGATGCCGTCGGTAGCGCTCTACGGCGTCGACATGGTCGACGTGCGCCTGGGGACCGTGGTGGTGATCTACGGCTGCGGCCAGATCGGCCTCGGCGACGTCGCCTTCGTGGCCCGCCGTGGCGCTCTCACCATCGCGGTGGACCTGGCCGATGACCGCTTGGCGATCGCCCGCAAGCTGGGCGCTGACCACGTCATCAATGGGGCCAAACAGGATGTGGTCGCCGAACTGCGGAAGATCGCGCCGCAGGGCGCCGACACCGTGTTCGAGTCCACCGGCCTCCCCGCCTGCATCGATCAGGCCATCCCACTGGCCAAGACCAACGGCAAGTTCGTCATGCAGGGTAACTACGGCGCCGCTCCCATCAGCTTCCACTTCCTGCCCGCACACGGTCGGCGCCTGACCTGGTTCTTCCCCTGCGACGATGGCCTGGCCCCCTGCCGCCGGGCGGTCATGAAAAATATGGCCCTCGGCGCCCTGGACTGGAAGCAGGTCATCACCCACCGCGTGGCCGCCGCCGACAGCCCGGCCCTCTACGACGCCATCAACCGCGGCGCGGCCAACGATGTCATCGGCGCCGTCATCAACTGGGAGGCCTGCTGATATGGCTACCCTCCTGATCACCGGCACCAGCGGCTTCGTCGGCGGCGCCCTGGCCCGCGCCCTGGCCCCCCAGCACACCCTCTACTGCGTCTCCCGCAAGATCAATCCGCCCATCCCCGGCGCCACCATGATCCGCGGCGAGTTCCACTCCTTTGAGGACTTGCGCCGCTTGGATAAGGTCGCCATCGATGCCTGCGTACACCTGGCGGCGGTGACTGGCGGCTGCCGCGAAGAGGACGGCATCGAGGTCAACGTCGAGGGCACCCGCAAGCTGCTGCGCTACCTCATCGACCGCGGCTGCCGCAAGTTCGTCAACGCTAGCAGTATCGCCGCGGTGGGCTTCCAGAATGTCAAGTTCCGGCCCCTCCAGGTTCCCCTGCCCGACGAGCATCCGTGCCTCGACCGGGACGGTTACGGCCTCTCCAAGTATCTCATGGAGGAGCTGACCAAGTACCTCTGGCGTCAGAACGAGGGCATCGACATCATCGACATCCGCCTGGCCTCGATCATCCCTGACGACGCCAAGCCCCAGCCCCGCGCCCCGGGACCGGTCGGGCCGTGGAGCCTGGGCGGCATCAGCCTGATGTTCCTCAGCGACGCGGTACGCTGTTTCGCCCAGGCGGCCGAAGCCCCGCTCAAGCCCGGGGTCCGCATCCTGAATGCCGTCGGTCCCCACGCCTGCACCGCCTGCCCCGTGCCCGAGTTGCTGCGCGCCTGGTACGGCAAGGACGCCGAAGGCCTGGACTTCTCGGCCTACGAGCAGCCCGGCCATGCCTGGGATCCCGTCTACGACATCCGCCGCATCCAGGCCGAGATCGGCTTCGTACCGCAGCGGGATATCCCCCACGGCGCCGTCTGAAAGGGAAAATGCCATGCGATCCATCCTGACCGCGGTACCGTGGGCAGCGCTGGGGCTGTTCCTGGCAGCTTCGGCCGGAGCCCAGCTCCCGCCCGGGCGGATTCTGACCGGCTGGGGGGGCGGCAAAGCGGCGGACGTCGTGCCTCAGGCGGCGGCGGTCGGCTTCGCGGAACTGGTGCTGCACCACGAAAACACCGCAAACTTCGCCACCGCCATCGAACTCGGCACCCCGCACGGCATCGGCATCTACGGCTGGATGTACCTCGGCGATCTCCCCGCCTGGAAGAAGGCCTTCCCCGAGACTGAGCCGCCGCTCCAGGTCATGAGCCCCGCCGAGCAGGAGACACTCAAGCGCCTCGCGGCCGACCAGACGCCAGGCAAGTCCGGCTACCAGTTCGGCGGCGAGCCCGCGAACGGCGCCGACGTCCTCGAGACCCCGCTGCTCTGCTTCCATGACCCACGCGTTCTCGAAGCCCTGAAGCAGCAGGTCGCCGAGATCCTGAGCGTCCCGGGTGTACGCGGGGTGGCGTTCGACTACTTCGGCTACCAGAACTACCGCTGCTGCCTCTGCCCGGAGTCGCAGCGGCAGCTCGCCGCCTACCAGGCCCAGCACCCCGAACTGGCGCCCGAACCCGCCCTGGAGCGCTTCTCGCTCGATACCCTAGTCGAGTTCAACAACCGCCTGGCGGCCTATGCCTATTCGGTCCGACCGGAGGCGAAGGTGATCACGCACATTTACCCGGTCTATCTGCCCCAGCCGCTGTACGGGAATCGCCTCGACCTCGACGCCTGCGGCCAGACCGCGGCCTGGTTCTTTGAGCCCTTCTGGAGCCTGGAAAAGATCAAGAGCTACGCGCGGGTCATCGCCGTGGAGGCCAACCGCTACCATCCCCGACCACGCGGCGCCGCGCTCATCGGCTACTACAACGCCCCCGGCGTCTTCCCCGTCAAAGCCCCTGCCCGCCTGGAGGCCGAAATCCAGGCCATTCTGGACGGCGGCTGCACGCGGGTGCAGGTGTGTTCCTTCAACGACGTGCTCAAGACCCCCGAAGCGGCCGCTGTCTTCCGCCGCTTTTTTGGCCAACCGCCGCCCTAGTCTGAAAACCAGGGTTCAGGGTTCAGGCTAGACATGGAGGCGGTTGCCATGCATAGCAGACCCCGAAACCTGAAACCCGTTCTCACTTTAGTATGTCCGGCCTCCAAGCTGGGGGCTCTGCTGATCCGCCGCGGCAAGCA